>JAEZAL010000279.1 GCA_023427705.1 Bacillota bacterium
GTGCAATTTTCAGAGAACACTCTGAAAAATGAAACTCAGCAAACTGAGTACAAGATTCTTAGCCAAATCAAAGATTTGGAGAATCATAGCATCTGGTGATGATGGCGTAGAGGAAACACTCCTTTCCATTCCGAACAGGAAAGTTAAGCTCTACAGCGCCGATGGTACTGCACGGGAAACTGTGTGGGAGAGTAGGACGTTGCCAGGTTAATTTATGGCTCGATAGCTCAGTCGGTAGAGCAGAGGACTGAAAATCCTCGTGTCCCTGGTTCGATTCCTGGTCGAGCCACCAGATAAAAAAGCACTAACTAAGTTAGTGCTTTTTTATATTTAAAATTATTTTTATTAAAGACTATTTAAAACTTCTTCTATATGGCCTTTAACTTTAACTTTTCTAAATTCTTTTATAAGATTACCATCTTCATCAATTATGAAGGTACTTCTTTCTATGCCAAGTACTTTCTTACCATACATATTCTTTTCTTTAATTACATCATATAAATTACATACAACTTTATCTTCATCACTTAGTAGAATAAATGGTAAATTAAATTTTTCTATAAATTTATTATGTGAATTTAAGTTATCTTTACTTATACCAAGAACAACTGCATTTAGATTAGTTATTTCATTTATATTATCTCTAAAATCGCAAGCTTCAGTAGTACATCCAGGAGTATTATCCTTTGGATAGAAGTATAAAACTACTTTCTTACCTTTATAATCACTTAATTTATGTTCTTTTCCATCAGATCCCATAAGAGTAAAATCTGGTGCTAAATTTCCTATTTCCATTTTAATACCTCCTTATATCAACTACATTATAATACTAATAATAATTATTATCAAGAAACTAAATTTAAGTAGATTTATTTATATTAATTAATAAAAATTATAATATTTATAGGTAAACTCTGTTATAATTAAAAATGTTAATAAATTAAAATAAAAGGAGATTATATGATGGAAAATAAAGTTTTAGCAACTGTTGGTGGTAATGAGATTAAGGAATCAGATTTACAAAATATAATAGCAAGATATCCAGAAGATAAAAGAGCATATTTTAGCACTGATGAGGCAAAGAAACAATTATTAGAACAAATAGTTTCATTTGAATTATTAAATATTTTAGGTAAAGAATTAAAGCTAGATGAAACAGCAGAATATGAAGATAATGTTAAGCAAGCTGAAAAGGATATTTTAACTCAATTAACTTTAAATAAGTTATTATTAGAAGTTACAGTTACAGATGAAGATGCTTTAAATTATTACAACAATAATAAAAACTTATTTGCTCAACCTGCTACAGTTACAGCTAAACATATTTTAGTTGATAATAAAGAATTATGTGATCAAATAAAAAAAGAATTAGATGAAAATAAATTAACTTTTGAGGAAGCAGCTGCAAAATATTCAACTTGTCCTTCTAAAGAAGAAGGTGGAAATTTAGGTGCTTTTGGTAGAGGAATGATGGTTCCAGAATTTGAAGAAGCTGCATTTAATTTAGATTTAAATGTAGTAAGTGAACCAGTACAAATTCAATTTGGATATCATCTAATAAAGGTTGAAGATAAGAATGACGGTAAAGAAGCTAAATTTGATGAAGTTAAGAGTCAAATTGTAAACAAGTTACTTCAAGATGCTCAACAAAGAAAATATTTAGATGTTGTTAAGGAATTAGAAAATAAATATGGAGTAACTAGAGCGTAATATAAAAATAAGCTATGAAATAATACTATTTCATAGCTTATTTTTATAGAAGCTCTTTATAATTAGAAATATATCTATCAGCTAATGTTATTAACTCATCTCTTTGATGAGCTGAACTATTATCATGTATTGCATAAACTTTCATTCCCGCTAATTTAGCGCCTTTTACAGCTTGTACAATGTCTTCAAAAACTAAGCATTCCTCAGGGGTAATATTAAGCTTTTGGGCTGATAATAGATATATATCAGGATTATCTTTGGATTTCTTTACTTCTTCAGTTGTACTAATAGCATCAAAGTAATGATAAATACCATTATTTTTTAATGTTGCTTCAAGTAATTGTGTAGAATTACTAGTTGCTAATGCAATTTTTATACCATTATTTTTTAGCTTATTTAAAAATGGAATTACATTATCCTTTAATGGAATGCTAGTTGAATAATGGTGTAAAGCCATTGAATTCCAAGTAGAAATTATATCTTCTATATCATCATTTATATTAAATTTTTCTTTAAAATAATTCGCTGTTTCAGTAAGTGTAAGATGAGTAATCTCTTCTTGAAGATTTTCAGGGACTACATGTCCAAGTAAACCAAGATATTCTTCATCAATTTTGGCCCATAATCCCATAGAATCAATTAATGTTCCATCTAAATCAAATATTACAGCTTTAACGTTATCCATGTGTAGTACCTCCAAATAAAAAAAATTCTGAAAAATATAGCTATTATAAAAACTTTTGAATATAATAATTTTAATAGAAATATTAAAGGGGATAAAGATTTATGTGGATATTATTATTGTGCATTTATATTTTTATAATTCCAATAGTATTACTCTCTTGTAAATCTATTGGGTTTGACGATAAATTTGAAGAATTTCATGATTATATAGATTGTAAATAATTATGGAACAAATTCATTTTAAAATTATCGAAGTCTTATTAAATTAAAAAATCCTCTCATAAATGAGAGGATTTTTTAATGGTCGGGGTGACAGGGATTGAACCTGCGACCTCATGGTCCCAAACCACGCGCGCTCCCATCTGCGCCACACCCCGAAGTACATTATAATTATAGTAACTATATATAATTGTGTCAACACTTTTTATATAAATATAAAGAAATATTTTAGAAGAAAAATAGAATATTAATAAAATATTTTATAACTAGGTTTAAAAATGTAAAAAGTAGGCAAATATTAAAATAGGAGGAAATTAAATGAAAAGTACAACTTTAGTAATATTATTAGGAAGTTTAGGGTTTATAGTATTTGGATTAATATCATTACTAAGTAAAAAAATTAAAAGTTATTTTAAAGAGAGTGGAGTTTATAAAGATACAGATAAATTTATGTATTATAATGGAGTATTCAATTTATCCATAGGAGTAATAGGATTAATTTTAGGAATATTTGATATTATAATGTTAGAAAAATCAAAGTACATAATTGTAATTTATATAGTATTTATATTTATACTAACAATAATCCAAAATAAATTCTTAAAAAAATATAAAAATATATAGTCTAATATTAAGATATACATAAATTATAGATATAAAAAATAAAATAAATAAATATACTTTAACAAGAGCAATTGTTTATTAAGCTTAATAATAGTTTAAAAAGGTATGTATAGTATACATTTACATGCTCTATTTATCATATTTTTTAAAAATTACCATTGTCCAAGCTTACCATAAGTGTTATAATGGTTAAGTAACATGTAAGGGAGAGGGGGATGGTCATAACAGACCAGTTCATATGAAAAAAAGGATTTTATCAATTGTTATTGCCGGAGCTTTAACAATTACCTCAGTAACACCAGTTTTTGCTACTCCTAATGAGGAAGTAAGAGAAAACCAACAAAAGTACGAAGAATTAAACAAGAAAATAGACGACATTCAAGGTAAAATATATAATCTTAACGAGCAAATAGCTCCATTAGCAGAGAAAGTTGACAATAATAAGAAGCAAATAAACGCAATTGAAGAAGAAATAAATAATACTAACAAAGAAATCGAGGCTTCAAAGATTGAAATTGAAGAGAAAGAAGAAGTGTTAGGAAAAAGATTAAGAGAGTTATATAAATCAGGTGGTCAAGGAAGTTACTTGACTCTATTATTTAGCGCAGAAAGTTTCAGTGATCTTATCACAAAAATAGATTCTGCAAGTAGACTTGTTAATATTGATAAGAAAATAGTAAAGGATTTACTTGAGAAGAAAGAGAAATTAGATGAAAAAGTTGCATCATTAGAAGAAAAATCTAATGAAATAGCTAAGATTAATGAAGAAACTAATAAAGTTTTATCTGAATTTGAAGGTAAGAAAAAAGAGCAAGAAGTCCTTATTGCAGCAGCTCAAGCTGAACAAGAAAAGTTTGATGCAGAGTATTTATCTGTTGCAGAAAGAAGTTTAGTTCAATATCAAATTGGGGTTTTAGGATCATCTAATGATATTGCAGAACTTCAAAGTGCAATTAGTCAATTAAGAAATATTAGGGATGAACAATTAAAAAGCCCTACTGTAATTGAAGAAGTTAATAACTCAATAGAAGCTGCTAAAATTAAAGTAGCTGATTTACAAGCACAACAAGAAGCTGCTAATAGACCAAATAGAGGTCAAAGTTCAGCAACTGGAAACGCTATTGTAGATTATGCTTATGGATTTATAGGTACTCCATACGTATATGGAGCAACAGGACCAAATGCTTTTGACTGTTCAGGATTTACAAGCTATGTTTTTAGAAATGCAGCTGGAATAGAAATTTCAAGAACAACTTATTCACAAATTGGCGTTGGTACTCCAGTTTCATATGGAGAATTACAACCAGGTGATTTAGTATTTACTTATGGATTAGACCACGTTGGAATATACGTTGGAGGAGGCCAATATATACATGCTCCTCAACCAGGACAAAGTGTTAAGGTTTCACCTGTAACATCATTTTACGCAGCTAGAAGAGTACTTTAATTAAGTAATAAATGTTAGTTAAAAAAGCTCCGTCTTTAGACGGAGTTTATTTTTATTTATTGGGAATTATAAGTTATGATATAATTTAATAGATTTAAAATGAAATATAATATAAAAATAGTATATAGAGGTAAATACAATGAATAAAGATATAAATTTATTAGAAGATGAATCTATAGACGATTTACAATTAGATAATCTATATTTAATACAAAAAAAGCAAGGATTTAGATTTGGAGTAGATGCTGTTTTATTATCTCATTTTGCTAATATAAAAAATAAACATAGAGTTATTGATTTATGCACAGGAACAGGAATAGTTCCATTTTTAGTATATGGAAAATATAAGCCTAAAGAAGTAATTGGTATTGAAATTCAAGAAGATATGGTAGAGATGGCTAATAGAAGCAGTAAATATAATGAAATCAGTGACGTAGTTAAATTCCTAAATGCCGATTTAAAAGATTTAAGTTTATTAAAAACTTTAGGAACTTTTGATGTTTTAACTGTTAATCCACCATATAAACTAAATAATTCAGGAATTTTAAATCCTGATGATAAACTGGCTATTGCAAGACATGAGATATTATGTACTTTAGAAGATGTTATTATAGCAGCTAGGAAGCTTTTAAAGGATAATGGAAGGATTTATATGGTACATAGACCAGAAAGGCTAATTGATATATTTGAGCTTATGAGAAAGCATAAAATAGAGCCTAAGAGAGTTCAGATGATACAACCTAATATTAATAAGGCACCAAATATAGTATTAGTTGAAGGGCAACGTGATGGAGGAGCTTATTTAAAATGGGAAGCTCCAATTTATGTATATAATGAAGATGGAACCTATACAAAAGAAATAGATAGAATTTATGGTAGGGAGGATTAAAAATGAAAAGTGGAAAGTTATATTTAGTTCCTACTCCTATAGGAAATCTAAAAGATATAACATTAAGGGCTTTAGAAGTTTTAAAAAATGTTGATGAAATAGCAGCTGAAGATACTAGAACTAGTTTAAAACTTTTAAATCATTTTGATATAAAGAAGAGTTTATTTAGTTATCATAAGCATAATGAACAAGGTAAGAGTTTAGACATAATAAATAAATTGAAGAGTGGAATAAATATAGCATTAATAACTGATGCAGGTACACCTGGTATTTCTGATCCTGGAAGTGTAATAGTTGAAAGGTGCATAGAAGAAGAAATAGAATTTGAGGTTTTACCAGGAGCAACAGCTATAACTACAGCCTTAGTGTATTCAGGGTTAGATACTACTAAATTTATGTTTAGAGGGTTTTTACCACGAGAAAATAAAGATAGAAATCCTATAATTGAAGAAGTAAAGAATGTTAGAGATACAATAATATTTTATGAAGCTCCACATAGATTATTAGCAACTCTTGATTATTTAAAAGATAATTTAGGTGATAGAAAAATAGCAGTTTGCAGAGAACTTACTAAACTACATGAAGAAATTTATAGAGGAAAAATATCAGAAGCTATAGAATTTTTTACTGAAGGAAGACCAAGAGGAGAATTTGTTCTAGTTATTGAAGGTAAATCGGATGAAACTATTAAAGCTGAAAAAGAAGCAAAATGGAATTCATTAACTATAGAGGAACATTTGATTAAGGTAATAGAGGAAGGATTCGACAAAAAAGAAGCTATAAAAATAGTTGCAAAAGAAAGAGGTATAGCTAAAAAAGAGGTCTATAAATATTCAACTGAATTATAGAAATTAAAAATTAATCCCCTATATGGATATCATATAGGGGATTTAATTAAGACTACTTTTTTAATTCAGTTAAGCAGTTTTTGCAGATGTTTTTACCTTTGTAGTTAACAACATCTCTAGCATCTCCACAGAATATACAAGCAGGCTCATATTTCTTTAAGATTATTTGTTCTCCATCTACATAGATTTCTAAAGCATCCTTTTCTGCTATATCTAATGTTCTTCTTAATTCTATTGGAATAACTATTCTTCCAAGCTCATCTACTCTTCTTACAACTCCAGTTGATTTCATAAACATCCTCCTTAAAACAAGTTTCGACATTGCGCAAAGTTAATATTACTAAAAATGTAATTAAAAGTCAATAAAAAAACAAAAATTTTTCTGAAAATACATTTTTTTTATATAATCTTATCTCTAATTACAATATACTACCATAAATTAGAAAAGTCAATACTAAACAATTAAATTTCCAATAAAATAGCAAAAAATGTAGAATGGCTTGTCTACTTGCTTTATAGATATAAAATACGCTGTTAAAAAATCTTTATTAAAAAAAATATAATAAAAAAAGAAAAAAATGTAAATAATAATAATACTGTATGTAAAATCGAATTTAAAGAGATAGAAATAACTTGTAATAAGTTTATACATACTATATAATTAAATTAATAATTATGCTTAGAGGTGGATATAATGGTAAAAAAAATTGATACTAGCTATATAAAAGATGTCGCGGAAGATATGGCAAATAGTGCCATGGTTACCTATGATGATTTACCAAAATATGATCTTTTTTTGTCTCAAGTTATTGATTTTTTAAATGATAAGTTTATTGAAGATAAATATACTAATATTATAGTTCAAAATTATATAAAAAGCGAAGTAATAAGTAAGCCTGAAGATGGCAAAAAAAGAGGATATACAAAAATACATTTAGTTCAATTAGTTTTATTAAGCTATATGAGACCTGTACTTACTACAGAAGAAATAAAGAAAGTATTTAGTTTAGCATTTAATGAAATTAATGATAGATCAGATGACATTATATCTTGGGAAACTGCATATAAGATATTTTCAGAAACGCAAAGTGAAAGTTTTAAAGATTTTCTAAGCAAGCCTGCAGTAGATGAAGAAAAGCTAGATAATATAATTGCAGAATTTAATTTAAATGAAAAAGATGAAAATAGTATAAGAACATTCGTAATAGTAATGTCTTTAATTGCTCAAGCAAGTGCAATTAAAAAATTAGTACAAAAACTAGTTAATGAGTATCATTCAGAAGAATAAATATTAAAATCACCTCACTTATTTCGTATATAATAATTGAGGTGATTTTATGAATGAATTAATTGATTTAATTGCTAATATAGGCTTTCCAATAGCTGTATCTATATACCTTTTAGTTAGGGTTGAAAACAAGTTGGAGAATCTTACAAATAGCATAAACAATTTATCTCAAACTATAAATTCAATTAAATAAACGAAATGAAGAGTTGTCTATGCAACTCTTTATTTTTTATTTGTATTACCTATTAATAATTAATTATTAGGATTATAATATATTTAAAACATAAAGATAGGATGAACTTTAATGATGGATAAGATTGTTATTAAGGAATCAGTTAGAGGCATTATAGAATATGTGTTAAAACAAGGAAGTATAGATGATAGATATACAGGAAGTACTCGAGCATTAGAAGGAACTTTAGCTCATCAAAAGCTTCAAAGTAACAATGAAAAAGTATATAGCAATTATCAAAAGGAAGTTAAGCTACAAGAAGAATTTGAAATAGAAAATGTAATACTTATATTAGATGGAAGAGCTGATGGAATTATAATTGAAGATGATTATATATACATAGAAG
>JAEZAL010000289.1 GCA_023427705.1 Bacillota bacterium
TAGATTTTTATAATTTAAAGGATGAGCTTAAGGTTGGAGAAATAGGAAATATGTATCAAATTATTGATTTGATGAATAGAAGTGAAAACACTATTAAGTTATAGAGAAGAATGAAAAAATTAAAAAATGAAATAATTAAGGAAATAAAAAACTCAGGGGACTGAGTTTTTTTATTTAATTATTAGTTTCTGAAGCGTTAGGATTAGTTAGTGAAGATAAATCATTTCTAACTAATGAAAATAAATCACTTTTTATATAAACAATTTTAAAATTATTATCTAACTTAAGGGAAATTTTTTTAGAGAGACCAAAAAAGCTATCTTCAACCTTAACCTCTTTAATTTCTGTTATATTTATTAATTTACCATCACTAAATAAAATTTTGTTAGAAGAAATTCTACTTCTACAGACAATCTTTTTTATAGCAGAAAGTATGAAAAAGATTATTATTCCAATTGCTAAATAAATAAGTATTTGTTCTAGTACATCATAAGTATTTATAAAATCTTTAAAATTATTTATTTCTACTTTTTTATTATAAAAATATTCCAGATAGAAATCTCGATAGTTATACTCTCGCTTGATTTTCAAGTATAAATTTAATATCACAGCAAATTCAAGTAAAAAATTTTCTTTATTGAAATTAATATATTCAGTATTAATTTCTTTTTTATTTTTATTCCATTGTAATGTGCTTAATATAAATTTATATATAAAAAATATAAGTATAATACTGCTTCCTATAACAATAAATACAGTATTTTTGCTTATAAAAGTCATATAAATTACAAATAGACAAGCTATAATATATATAATTTCTTTTATTTTCATATAAGTTTCTCCTTTACTATATTTCTATAAAAGTATTTATTATGAATATTATAACATTAAATGGTAATATTTACATAAGTATTGCCACGAATTATGCTTTGACTTAAATATGAATTATTTTTCTCAGTGTAGAAGTAGATAGATATTATATTTATCTACTTTTTTATATTTATGGAATTTATCCTATAAATGGTATTTATTAGTTTTATTTTAAAATAGTTGCATTATATGTAATATAATGGTATTATTTTAGTGTTTATATTAGTATAAATATGTAAAAATTTTAATTAAAATGAAGTTTAAGAACAATATTGAATTTTTAAATCTATTTAAGGGTATAGGGAATAATAGGGGATTAAATTAAAGGTAAGTTGAGACAAGGGTATTTTGAATATAAGTATATTAAGACTTAATACTATTTTTAAAGAAATACCGCACTTATTATATATAAAATTAATCAATCATTATTCTAAGAATAACAATTAAAAATAAGGTATAAAAGGGTTTTTATGTTTTTAGGGATAAAACATTGAGGGGTATTTAAGGTGAGAAATAAAGTAAAAATTGATTCAATTATTACTAATATTCTTGTAATATTAGCACTATCTGCATTATTAACATTAGTTACTGTAATTACTGTAACTAAGTCAAGTATTAAATCAATAATAAATGATGAAAAACAATTATTTATTGATACAATAGATGAAGATTTATATATAGATAATATATATAAAGACAATACTACTTTTATGTGGGAGGTAAATAGTAATATTGATAAATCTATAATTAAAGGGTTTAGATATAAAATAGAAATAAACAATACTATTATAGACACTGGAATAACATATACTAATAGTCTATCATTTGTACCAAAATACAATGGAGAATTTACATTAACTATAAATGTAATATGCGACCATCAAGTTATAGGTCCTGCCAAACAACTTAATTTCATAATAAAAGAAGATAATTTATCAACTTTTACATTAGTAGAAAATTCCGAACTATTAAAGCTATTTAATAATAGTGAGCTTAGCATATTATTAAATGATTTGTTGATAACATCTGGAAACGTTTCAATATTCGATAAACTTGAATTATATAATGAATTAGAAAAACTGCCTATAGATATCCTATATAAATTAAAAGATAATAAATTTAAAATTCATCAAACAAGCTATGATTTAACAGGAATTCATAATTCTAATTTAAATAAATCTAACGTTAAATCAATAACTATTGGGCTATTTAATCCAAAAACAAAAACAATTCACTTAAATAACGGTGAAGGATATATTAAGAAATCTTCAATTCATGAGATAGGGCATTGTATAGATTATATATTGGGAGTAACTAACTATCATTCTGAATTAAATTCTGAGTTTACTAATATATTTAATAAAGAAAAAAATGCAATAGACTCTGAATATTACAAAAGTAACATCAGAGAATTTTTTGCATATAGTTTTTCAGAATTCATAAATAACCCTAGTGATTTATATAAACGTCAACCAGAAACATTTAATCATATAACTAATATTTTAAATGTACTGCCAATAAGAAGTAAAATAAATCAATTTTTAGATACATTGATATACTCATTTTAAAACATACAATATATTTAATATATATATTAGGATACTATAGCCTCATAATGATATCATTTTTTTTCTTTTCACTTAATAAAAAAGAAAGACATTTTTATGAGGCACTCCTAGATAATAATTCATTAAGATTTTTTATAATAAAATATTTATATCTAATAATTTTCCTTAATCTTTCTATTAAACTTTTCATAAAGTACTATCATATCTGCTTCAGTGGAGTATTTAGAAACTTCATCTATTGGTATCCATTTTACTCCGCTATTTTCATCTTCCTTAATAATAAGTTCATCATTTTCATCCGCTTCCAAAAGATATGCTACTGATAGGTGAAGATGTGAAGCTATATTTTTTCCTTTTTTAATATGTGCAGGAACAGGAAGCACATCTAAAGAAAAGATTTTTTCATCTAAAGCTTTAATATTTTTAACTCCTGTTTCTTCCTTAGCTTCTTTTATAGCTACATAAAGTAAATCCTTATCTCCATCCGCATGACCACCAGTCCATGACCAAGAGTTATATATGTTATGATAAATCATAAGAACCTTAGTCTTATCTTTATTTACAATATATCCAGAACTAGTTATATGGGCTAGTGGATTTTCTCTAGTAAGTAAATTATCAAAATTACTAATTGCATATATAATAGCTTCTTTATCTGAAGCTTCTTGTTCATTATATGGAACATATTCTTTAATTTCTTCAATCCAATTCATAATATTCTCCTTTAAGTTTAAATATTTAATTATCATTATATACCAATGTTTATAAAATGACTATTAAGAAAATTAAGACACATATAAAAATACTGTCGAATAATATATAGGAATACTATTTGTATTGACATGATTATATTTAGGATGTAAGAGAGGAAACAATAATGCAAATTGGTATAAGGGCATTAGACGAGAGCTTAAACTTGCAGAAAACAAAGCAACCTCTTATACACTGTATTAATAATTCTTCAAATAAGTTAAAAGAAAGTATAATAAGCTATAATGGTAAACCTCTATATACTAATCTTATAGGGGAATATTTAGAACTTACTTCTAAAGCTAACTCTTTATTAATATATCTTGAGGATTTAAATGAAGATAAGATTGAGTCAATAGAAAAATCTATAAGAATTGCTAGAAGAAAAGGTATACCAATAGTTTTAGATATACTAGGAGCAAATATT
Source organism: Bacillota bacterium (assembly GCA_023427705.1). Classification (GTDB taxonomy): domain Bacteria; phylum Bacillota; class Clostridia; order Clostridiales; family Clostridiaceae; genus Clostridium. The sequence goes on from JAEZAL010000289.1 coordinate 3,616, forward strand.
TCTTTTAATATAAAGGAAATGGCATTAAGATTTATAAATAGATATAATATAAATGTTGTGACAGGAAAACTTGAAGAATTTAAGATTCTAGTATTAAAAGATAAAACTTTAAATAAAGAAAAAAAGTTTGATCATAAATTAAAGGAAGATAAGACACTTAGATTTAGTTTAAGAAAATTTTCTAGAAATTATAATACGGTTATAGTAGTAAAAAGTGATTATTACTATTTAACAGATGGATTTAGTGAACTCTTTATAAATAGATATATAAATGAGGGAAATAAATCATTAGATATCGAAGCTATGCTAAGTGGATTAATTTCTGTAGGAGTTGCATCTGCAAGTAACACTGAAGAAAGGTTTATAAGCGTCTTAGTTGCTATTATGACTATGGCAGTAAGTGAAAAAAAAGCTGAACAAAAGAGTTTAATTTATAATGAAAATATAGATTTACTGGAATACTTAAAAGATGAAATTAAAAATATAAATCCAGAGAAATTAAATAAATTATCAAAGATAGAATATTTATTTACACGATAAGTGGAGGATATAATATTACAGTAACTTGGATTTTGCAAAGGAAGATGTAATATTATATCAGTCCACTTTTTATAAATATTTAAAACAGCGAGAAAAATAATGAGCTTTCAATAGAATGTTGACATGTAAAGAAGTGATAATTACAATAAAAGTTAACAAGTATTAGCATAAAAGTTGCAAATTACATGGAAAATTTATATTAATGGAAGTGTAGGGGGATGTTAATGTTAAATTCAAAAATGTTCTATGAAAAGATTGAAAGTAATTTTATTTCTTGGGTTAAAACTATTGAAGACATAAGAGCAGCATTTATCGTTGGTTCTAGGGCTCGTAATGATCATCCAGCAGATGAATTTTCGGATATGGATATCATTTTCTTTACTTCAAAACAAAATTATTATCTAACGAATAATGAATGGCTTAACAATTTTGGGAACATACATGCTTCATTTGTAACACAGACAGATGGGGGAGATCCTGAATGCCTTACACTATTTGATGGTGGGTGGCAAGTTGATTTTGTTATTCACACAACGGATAACTTGAATTATCTTGTTAAGAATAAAATCATACCGAACAATTTCTATCGAGGCGTGAAAGTAATAATTGATAAAGATAATGTTGTCAATGATATTATTCCTAAATATAGTAAAGCTCCTCAGGGAAATATTTTATCAGAGGACAAGTTTTTGCAAACCATAAATATGTTTTGGTTTATAGTTCTTTACATGGCTAAACAGATTCTTAGAAATGAATTATGGGTTGCAAAAGTTAGAGATGGTAATTTGAAGGAGTTACTTCTTCAGATGATAGAATGGCATGAAAAGATAATAAATGGTGTTGATTATGACACATGGCATGCAGGACGTTTCTTATATGAATGGGCTAGTAAAGAAACACAAGAAGAGTTACAGAACTCATTTGGACATTTTGATAGACTTGACAGTTGGAATGCTTTGATAGCTACAATGAATTTATTTAAACGATTATCTCACGAGATATGTGACAGAAAGAAATTTTCTTATCCATATGATCTTGAGAAAAGTGTTTATAAATGGATTAATGAAAATTATATAAGTACTAAAGAGGAATCTTAAAATATTTAGTGTTAATAATAAATTAAAATTATGGGGGAGTTATATGAGGAATGTAGATATATATGGTTTAATTATAGTTACATCATTTATGGGAGGATTACTAACATTTTTAGGCTGGGTAATGAAAAGTCAAAATGCAGGTGACATGATAAATGGATTTGATGCTAGAAAATATAATAAAGATAAAGTATCAAAGATAGTTGGAAAAGATATGTTAAGCACTGGTATATTAATTATACTTGTAGGTATTATTGGATTTGTCTTTAGTAGTAAGATGTATAATTATATAACTTTTGTGCAGATTGGGCTTTTTATAGCAGGGATTATAAAAAGCGTTTATGATATGGAGAAAAAGTGCAGAAAAAAAGACAGATAACTGTCTTTTTT
>JAEZAL010000313.1 GCA_023427705.1 Bacillota bacterium
TAATTTATCAGTAGCTTTTAATATGTATGATAAAGGATTAAATAAAAATGATTTAGAAGTTATTCATGAATTAAATATAAATGTAAAAATAGGTGAAATAGTAGTAGTTGTAGGTTCAAGCGGTTCTGGAAAAAGTCTTCTTGCTCATGCGATAATGGGGATACTTCCAGGTAATTCAAATGTAAAAGGTGATATAAAGTTTTACGGAGAAAATTTAACAGAGAAAAAGTTAAAAAAGCTTAGAGGAAAAGATATATCTTTTATACCACAATCTGTAGAATTTTTAGATCCATTAATGAAGATTGGAAAACAAGTAATCGGAATTAATGGAAGTGAAAAAAAACGAAAAAAACTATTTGAAAAATATGATTTAGAAGATAACGTTGCAGACAAATACCCATTTCAACTATCAGGTGGAATGGCTAGAAGAGTATTAATAGCAACAGCTGTAATGAATGATGCAAAGTTAATCATAGCAGATGAACCAACTCCGGGTTTGAATATAGAACTAGCAATGGATACTTTGAAGCATTTCAGAGATATTGCAGATAATGGATGTGGTATTCTTTTAATTACTCATGATGTGGATTTAGCATTAAATGTAGCTGATAGAATAGCTGTCTTTTATTCAGGAACAATAGTTGAAATAGCAAAAGTAGCTGATTTTATAAAAGGAAAAGATGCATTGAGACATCCATATAGTAAGGCATTCATAGATGCTTTACCACAAAATAAGTTTAAATCTATACCAGGATTTCAACCGTATGCAGGAAATTTACCAACAGGGTGTCTATTTGGAGATAGATGCCATATGAGAACTGAAGAATGCAATAAAAATATTGAAATGAGAAAATTAAGAGGTGGAGAGGTGAGATGTATTAATGCTACTTGAAGTTAAAAATGTAAGTTATCGCTACAATAAAAGTTCTCATTGGGTAATTGAAGATGTTAGCTTTACTATAGATTCAAAGGAAAGAGTTGCATTAGTTGCTCCATCAGGATATGGAAAAAGTACCTTAGCTAAAATAATATCTGGATATATAAAGCCAGAAAGGGGTGAAATTCTATGGGATGGCAAGCCACTTCCGAAGAATGTATATTGCCCAATTCAAATGATTTATCAACATCCTGAAGAGTCAGTTAACCCAAGATGGAAAATGGCAAAAATATTAAATGAAGCATGTGAAGTTGATAATAATATTTTGCAAGAGATGGGTATAGAAAAGTCTTGGTTTAATAGATGGCCAAATGAATTATCCGGTGGAGAGTTACAAAGATTTTGCATAGCAAGAGTTCTAGGGCCAGAAACAAAATTTTTAGTTTGTGATGAGATAAGTACTATGCTTGATGTTATAACTCAAGCTCAAATATGGAATTTTCTTTTAAAAATCTCGCAAAAGAATGAATTGGGGATGCTTGTAGTTACACATAACATTGAATTAGCCAACAGAGTGTGTGATAGAATTATAGAATTACCTAAATTAAATAAAAAAGAAAAAATAGCAGTATAAAAAAAATTCTATAAATATTAATTGTGGTTGAATTATATGTTTTCCAATGAAATAAGTAATTATTACCTTTAGTAAAAGAAGATATAGATATAGTATGAGAGCGACTTAAAGTTTTTATGAGGTCGTTACTAATATTATATCTATATCTTCATTTTTTTTTTGATACATAATTTACTAAAATTATGTATTTTTATTTTTAAAATTACAAATAATAGATAATACTTGATAAATGAATAAAAAGGAGGAAAAATAAATTGCATTTAACAGAAAGAGAAAAAGAAAAACTTATGATTGTTGTTGCAGCTGATGTTGCAAGAAGAAGAAAAGAGAAGGGATTAAAGCTAAATTACCCTGAATCTGTAGCTATAATTACCCATGAACTTTTAGAAGGGGCTAGGGAAGGTAGAGAGGTAAAAGACTTAATGGACTATGGCACAAAAATTTTAAGTAAGAGTGATGTAATGGAAGGCATAGCTGATATGATTCCAGTAGTTCAAGTGGAAGCAACATTTCCAGATGGAACTAAATTAGTTACAGTACATGAACCAATACGTTAAGAAAGGAGAGATATTAATTTGAGACCAGGAGAATTAATTATAAAAGAAGGAAATATAGAATATAACAAGGGAAAAGAAGCAATAAAGCTTGAAGTAGTGAATACTGGAGATAGACCAGTGCAAATAGGATCTCACTATCATTTTTATGAAGTAAATGATTTTTTAAAATTTGATAGAGAAAAAGCTTATGGAAAGAGATTAGATATTCCATCAGGAACTGCAGTTAGATTTGAGCCAGGAGATAAAAAAGAAATTAATTTAATTGATATTGGCGGAGTTAGGAGAGTTTACGGTTTACGTAATTTAGTTGATGGATATTTAGATGGAAGGGGTTGTAAAGAGTAATGAGTTTTCAAATAGATAAACACCGTTATGTAGAATTATTTGGACCAACTAAGGGAGATAAAATAAGACTAGGTGACACAGAATTATTTGTTGAAATTGAAAAAGATTATACAGGGTATGGTGATGAGTGTAAGTTTGGTGGTGGTAAGGTCTTAAGAGATGGAATGGGGCAAAATGCAATTGAAAGCAGAGAAAATCCAATGGTAGCAGATATGATTATTACAGGAGCTACTATTATAGATTATACAGGAATATATAAAGCAGATATTGGTATTCGTGATGGGAAGATTTTAGCCATAGGTAAAGGAGGAAATCCTCATACTATGGATGATGTAGATTTTATAGTTTCACCGAGTACAGAAGCATTGGCTGGAGAAGGAAGAATAATAACTGCTGGTGGTATAGATACACATATACATTTTATAAGCCCTCAGCTTGTTGATGTTGCATTAGAAGGAGGAATAACAACACTTATAGGAGGAGGAACAGGTCCTGTTGATGGAACAAATGCTGTTACTTCCACACCAGGAAAGTGGGCTATTCATCGTATGTTGCAATCATCAGATGGATTCCTTATAAATCTTGGTTTTTTAGGAAAAGGTAGTGGCGCAAATATAAAAGTTACAGCAGAGCAAATTGAAGCTGGTGCTTGTGGTCTTAAGGTTCATGAAGATTGGGGAGCAACAAGATCAGCAATAGATTATTCACTAAAAACAGCAGATGAATACGATATTCAAGTTGCAGTACATACTGATACATTAAATGAAGGTGGATTTGTAGAACATACAATTGAAGCATTTGCAGGAAGAACGATTCATACATTCCATACTGAAGGAGCAGGTGGTGGTCACGCACCAGACTTATTAAAAGTAGCATCTAAACTTAATGTACTACCAGCATCAACTAATCCTACTAAACCATTTACTATAAATACTATTGCAGAACATTTAGATATGCTTATGGTATGTCATCACTTAGACCCAAAGGTTCCAGAAGATATTGCATTTGCAGATTCTAGAATTAGAGAACAAACAATTGCAG
>JAEZAL010000315.1 GCA_023427705.1 Bacillota bacterium
TATTCCATGCTATGTTTTCAATTATGTTATTTTCAATGGTATTTGTAATGTACCCTAGAGCTCAAGTTTCTGCTAATAGAATTATGGAAATCTTAAATGAAGAGCCAATAATAAAAAGTCCAGAAAATGGAGTTAAAGAAACAGAAATTAGAGGTCTAATTGAATTTAATAATGTATCCTTTACTTATCCTAATGGAGAAGAGGCTGTACTTAAGAATATTTCATTTAAAGCACAAAAAGGTGAAACTATTGCCTTTATTGGAAGTACTGGCAGTGGAAAAAGTACATTAATAAATTTAATACCAAGATTTTATGATGTTACAGAAGGTAGCATAAAAATAGATGGTGTGGATGTAAGAGATTATGACTTAGTATCTTTGCGTAAAAAAATAGGATTTATTCCTCAAAAGACACTTCTATTTACAGGAAGTATATTAAGTAATATAAGGTTTGGTAAGAAAAATGCAAATACTGGTGAAGTAGAATATTCAGCTAAGGTTGCACAAGCCTATGACTTTATTTCACGTAAACCAAAAAGATTTGAAGAGCATATTAGTGAAGGTGGCTCTAATGTATCTGGAGGACAAAAACAAAGGTTATCTATTGCTAGAGCAATAGTTAGAAAACCTGAAATTTATATATTTGATGACAGTTTTTCAGCACTTGATTTTAAAACTGATGCTGTATTAAGAAAAAGACTTAAGTCTGAAACTAAAAACTCAATAGTGTTAATTGTTGCACAAAGAATAGGCTCTATTATGGATGCAGATAAAATTATAGTATTAAATGAAGGCGAAGTAGTTGGTATAGGTACACATAAAGAGCTTCTAAAAAATTGTGAAATATACCATGAAATCGCTGTATCACAACTTACAGAGGAGGAGTTAGCATAATGAATAATTTTAAATCAGTTGTAAGAAAAATTTCTCCTTTTGTTAGTAAATATAAGTGGTCATTCTTTGGATCTATAGTATTTATAATTTCAGCAGCAGTATTTACTGCTATTGCACCAAGAACTGAAGGTTTAATAATAACTCAATTAACTAAAGATTTTGCAGAAATTATAAAAGGTGTTACAGGAGCTTCAGTTAATTTTGACTATATAATAAAAATATTAGTTTTATTGTTTTTTGTATATTTAGGAAGCACTGGATCTACTTTTATTGCAAGCTTTTTATTAACTAATGCTATTCAAAATACTATGAGGGATGTTAGAAATGCAGTTCAAAGAAAGATAAGTAAACTTCCTATAAGATATTTTGATAGCAATAGCTATGGGGATATATTAAGTAGAGTTACTAATGATGTGGATGCAATTTCTAATGCATTACAGCAAAGTTTTGTTCAAGTTATAAATGCTATTTTATCATTAAGTTTAGCACTTATAATGATGTACTCAATTAATATAAAACTTGCACTTTTATCTACTTTAATAATACCTTTAAGTTTAATAATCACTAAGATAATAGTTAATAAATCACAAAAATTATTTGTTAAGCAACAAGATGCTTTAGGAAAACTTAATGGAAGAGTGCAAGAGTTATACACAGGATTTAATGAAATAAAACTTTATGGTAAAGAAGAAGATGCTTTACATGATTTTATGGAAGCAAATGAAGAGTTACGTACCATGGGTTTTAAGGCACAATTTATATCAAGTATAATGTCGCCTTTGGTAAGCCTTGTTAGCTATCTTGGAATAGCTGTAGTTGGTGTTACAGGAGCATCAATATCTATTGCTGGAGGAATTACTGTAGGTAACTTGCAAGCTTTTATACGTTATATATGGCAAATAAACCAACCTTTATCACAAGTAACTCAATTATCATCTTCAATACAATCAGCCTTTGCAGCTGCACATAGAGTATTTGAATTCTTGGAGGAAGAAGAAGAGACAAAAGAATTAGAAAATCCAATAAAAATTAAAAATCCAAAAGGAAATGTAAGCTTTGAACATGTGAGATTTGGATATAGTGATGATAAAATACTTATAGAAGATTTAAGTGTGGAAGTGAAGAGTGGGCAAATGGTAGCTATTGTTGGACCAACTGGTGCAGGTAAAACAACTCTAATTAATCTTTTAATGAGATTTTATGAAATTAATGGTGGCTCCATTAAAATTGATGGAGTTGATATAAGAGATATAAAGAGAGAAGATTTAAGAGCCATGTTTGGAATGGTGCTTCAAGATACTTGGTTATTTAATGGAACTATCTATGATAATATTGAATATGGTAGATTTGGAGCAAGTAAGGAAGAAATAATAGAAGCAGCTAAAGTTGCAAATGTACATCACTTCATAAAAACTTTACCTGATGGGTATAATATGTTTTTAAATGAAGAAGCTTCCAACATATCTCAAGGAGAAAAGCAACTTTTAACTATTGCAAGAGCTATTCTTAAAGATCCAGCAATACTAATTTTAGATGAAGCTACAAGTTCAGTAGATACAAGATTAGAGTTATTACTTCAAAAAGCAATGAGAAATATAATGAAGGATAGAACTAGTTTTGTAATTGCTCATAGGCTTTCGACTATAAGAAGTGCAGATTTAATATTAGTAATAAATGATGGAAATATAATAGAACAAGGAACACATGAAGAGCTAATGAATCAACATGGATTTTATGAAAATCTTTATAATAGCCAATTTGCTGATAAAGAAGAAGTAAATTAAATATTTTTAAATAGTACCTCACTGAAAAAAAGTGCATAGCTTATAATATAACTATGTCTTTAAGGTGGGGTATTTTTTGGCTAAGAAAAAATATAGAAAAAAAAGAGGAAGAGGCTCAACAGATCTTTTTGGAGGCGAAAGATTGCAGAATAGAAGATGTTCGACTAAGAAGAAGAAAGAAAGTGAACCTACTACAGAAGATACTGAAGAAGGAAGAACCTCTGAAACACCTACTAAAGAAGAGCTGTTTGAGGATTTAGGAATTATAAATTTAAGTATAGATTTAGTAACTATAGTTGTAATTGCTACAATTTTAAATTTATATTATGTATATAGTTTAAAAGCACAAACTTTAGATGAGTTATTTGATACAAACTGTAAGGATAATTTTATAGATACAACAAAATTCCCAAGAATAACTAACGATATGTTTTTATTTACAACAGGTACTTTTTTAATTTTAAATTATACTTTATTACAAAAAAACAAATGTGAACATATGAATGATTGTAATAATAAAGATGTGGTTTCTAGTTACAAATCATTTTTAGCTACTCTATTTACTTTCTTAGCAGTTACAATTAGCCGCTCTAATTTAGATATTTAAAAGAGTCATAAATATTATAAGTTATGACTCTTTTGCAATTTAAAATTTTTTCAACTGTTTAGTAATATATCCACCCTTAAATTGAGTAGGCTCGTAGGAAACTATAAAGGCATTTTTCTCCATAGATTGAATTAAAGAAATAACTTCATTTTCTCTACTTCTATGAGATACTATTTCAAGCTTGTACCTTTTTTCCTTCTTCATACCTTCACCCTCATAAGTGGTTACACCAAATTTCAATTCTCTTAGTTTATTTACAAGTTCTTCATTATAATTTGTTAAATTAACATGAATAGATCTATATCCAATTGCCAGTCTTTCTTC
>JAEZAL010000334.1 GCA_023427705.1 Bacillota bacterium
TTAAATACATGGTTTAATTACATATATTCAAGTATGGATAGGTTAAAAAAGAGATTAGGTGGAGATAAATTTAAAAAAGTTATAAATGAACTTAACTTTGCTTATAAAAACCAATTATCTACTGGAACTTTAGATTATCATAAGTATTGGATAGAGTTATTTTTAAAAGAATATTATGATCCACTTTACAAATATTCTTTAGAAAAGGTAAAAGATAAAATTATTTTTAGTGGAAACTATGCTGATGTAAGTAATTATCTTGAAAATATAAAATAAATAAGTATGAAATACCATATTGAATTTATTAAATCATAAAATTCAATTGATATTTCATACTTTTATCTTTTTTATTATTTATTATAAATAATTAATTGTATAGGAACTCATCAATTAGTTTTTCTGTATCTTTAACTTCCCAAGTTCTATCAATTAAATTATTTCTATTTTTCAATGTTGGATGTGCTTCATGATAGCTTTCCTTAGCTTCATTTTTGTAGATTATCCCTATTGGAATTCCTCCATCCCCAAACTCTTCTGCCTTTTTTAATGCTTCATATTTATTGCTTGGATCATAACTATCATCCAATTTATATATTCTATCCTTATACCATTTATAAGTATTTACTTTATTAAATACTACACAAGGTTGCATTACATCTAACAAAGCATATCCTTTATGGTCAATTGCAGCTTTAAGCATTGATTTAAGATGTTCCTTATCAGCTGAAAAACTTCTTGCAACAAATGTAGCTCCTGCACTAATGGCTATTGCTAATGGATTTACAGGTTCCATATATACACCTTCAAATTGCAATGAGGTAACTTGTCCCTTTGCAGTAGTTGGAGAGCCTTGTCCCTTTGTTAATCCATAAATTTGATTGTCATGAACCATATGAACCATATCTACATTTCTTCTAATAGCATGTATAAAATGATTACCACCTTCACCATAAGAATCACCATCACCACTTGTTACTATTACTTTTAAGTTTCTATTTACCATCTTTATTGCTTGTGCAGGTGGAAGGGCTCTTCCATGAAGTCCATTAAATCCATTTGCTTTAAGATAATGTGGAGTTTTAGCTGCTTGTCCTATTCCTGATACTAATACTACATCTTGTGGTCTTAAACTTAATTCGGCTAAAGCCTCTTTCAAGGCTATTAGTATTCCAAAATTACCACAACCAGGGCACCAAGCATTATCATCATTACTTTTATAAATATTTAAATCTAACATTAAAACTCCTCCCTTCTTAGTTTATCTGCAATTTCTTTTCCAGTTATTTCTCTTCCATCATATTTTAATATACTATCAGTCATTAATATTCCAGTTTCTTGAGTTATAAGATTTCCTAATTGACCAATATAATTTTGCTCTACATTTATAATTTTCTTAGCTCTACCAGCATATTCTTTTAAAGATTTTTCTGGATGTGGATATAAATCTCCAAAGCTTAATGCTCCAATCTTTTTCCCTTCACTAGTTAATTCTTCAATTGCATCCTTTAATGCTCCATAAGTTGAACCAAAACCAACCAATAAAACCTCTAAATCTTCATTCCCCATAAATTCTGGTTCTTCCATTTCAGCCTTCATTAATAAAAGCTTTTTCATTCTCTTTTCCATTTGAGAATTTCTTACTTCTGAAGATTCAGTTATATGAGCTTCTTCAGTGTGTTCATCACTATCTACTAATACAACTTGGCCTTTATTATTTCCAGGAATCATTCTTGGAGATATTCCATTTTCAGTAATCTTATATCTCTTATATTCTTCTCCTTCTTGAAGTTCTTCTCCACTTGATATATATCTTTCTATTTTCACTTTATTTAAATCAAACTTAGGTATTGTTATATTTGCATCAGCTAAATACTGGTCTGTTAACATAATTACTAATGTTTGATATTTGTCAGCTAAATTTAATGCTTTAACAGTTTTATAAAATGCATCTTCAGCATTTCTTACACTAATTACTGCTCTTGGGAATTCTCCTTGAGAAGCAGTTAATAGAAAACTTAAATCACTTTGTTCTGTTCTAGTTGGTAATCCTGTTGCAGGACCAGGTCTTTGAGAATCTACAACTACAAGAGGTGTTTCAGTTATGCCAGTTAGTCCAAAAGCTTCTACCATAAGTGATACACCACCACCTGAACTACCTGTCATAGCTCTTGCACCTGCATAAGATGCTCCAATTGCAAAATTAATAGCTGCAATTTCATCTTCTGCTTGGTCAACAACAATTCCTGTTTCAACTTGTTTACTAGCTAAATAAGTCATAATACTTGTTGCTGGAGTCATAGGATAGGCTGAATAAAAGTTAAGCCCACCTGCAATTGCTCCTAAAGCTATAGAATCATTGCCATTAATCAACAAATGGTTTGATAAATCTTGCCCTACTAATTTATATTTTGACTCTATAAGGTTATATCCAAGCTTAATAGCTTCAATATTTTTATTTCTGATTTCTTCTGATAATTTATCAGAAAAATACTTCTCTATATTATTTATATCTAAAGAAAAATACTTTAATATTACACCTGCAGCTACAGAAGTAAATGCCTTTGATAGACTTAAACTCTTTGCTACTTCTATTAATGGTAATTTCAAGATTTTTTCATCATCAAGCTTTAACCCCTTATCTGCTATGATGATTCCATCTTGTTGCAACTTTTCTTTGTGATATGAAACAGTATCCTCATCTAAGGCAAGTATTAAATCCAATGTATCTTTATGAGCAAATACTTTATTTTCCCCGAATCTAATTTGTATAAAATTATGTCCTCCCCTTACTCTAGACATATAGTCCTTATTAGAAAATAAGTAAAATCCAGACTTTTTAATAACTTTTTCTAAAAAATCACTAACGGTATCAAGACCTTGTCCAGCGCTTCCTCCAATTAATATATTGTATTCCATTTAATTCCCTCCCTTTTTACATATTTCTTCAAAGAAGTATTTTATATGCATATTATACTTCATTTTTCAGAATAATCAAACTATTTGTTTGATTATCTACTTATTGAATATTAATTTTAACTTATCATTATTATTTTTCTTATAATTTTCTATTTTTTTAGTATCTATAATATTATTTTCAATTTCTTTTAAGCTAAATACTATATCCTTCTCTTTAGGAATAGTATTTATAGATTTCTTATCTTTTAATAACTCTTCTAAAAACAAAATAATATTTCCATTTATCTCTTTAATGTATATTTCTTTATTTTCTTTTCCTTCTATAAACTGTATCTTCCTTATATCTTCTATAATATACGAATATATTGATGGGTTAGAGAAATTTTCACCAAGATCTAAGGAATAACATCCATATAGTTTTTTTTCACTTATCCAAAGCGCCCAAATACAATTCTCTAATTCAAGAATTAAACAAGATGCTATATACTTATCTTGAAATAGTATAATTTCTCTTTGAAGCTGTTCATCTTTATCTATAATATTATATTTATATATTAATGATTTTGTTTTATCTTCATCTATAACAATTAGTGAATGTACTTTATTATTCCTTATACAAAATGATGTATCTATATATGAACGATTATTGATAAAGATATTTTTATTAGTAATCCATTTCTTACTCTTTAAGTTATATGTTTTAAGTATTATTTTAAATATATTGAAAGAAATACTATATATTATTAATGAAATATAGTCTTTGCTATATAAGATTTTAAAATCTACCTTAATATCATTTTTCCCCTCATAAATTACTATACTTGGCGCATTTATATTATTACGAAAATACACCTTTTCTGGGTTACTATCTAAATTATAAAAAAGAATAAACTCCTCTTTAATGGCAATACCCTTCATATTAATTGGAGTTATAAAATTGTGTTTACTATAAAAAAGCCTTCTATACTTAAAACTATTACTACTAAAAACACATAAGATAATATTTCCAATTAAATCTTGATATATCAAATTAATATATTTATTATTATCTTCAAATACATAAAAATATTTAAGACAGCCTTTATATAAGATATTTTTGTCTATTATTTTATTACTTATAATTGTTTCATAAAAAATTCCTATATCTTCTTTATAGGAAAACTTTAATACACTTTTATCTTTAGTTCTTATCAAAAAATCATTATATTTCTTCATTTTTATCCTCCATTAAGTTATCATTTATTTCCTTAGAAGGTATTAAAATAAGCTCTTCTTTAATAAGATAAGTTGAAATAATAGAACTAACCTCAAATATAATGAAATTGTTTTCTATATATGGGAAATAAATAATTTCACTAGAAGATTTA
>JAEZAL010000356.1 GCA_023427705.1 Bacillota bacterium
CTTCTATCCTCTGCTGTACTAGCTTCATCAAACAATCTACTACCCCACATAGACTTACCATTAAACTTTAGCACTTTATATTCATCATTTGTAACTGCATAACCAACAGATTCAGTACCAATATCTAAACCTAAAAAATAATCATCCTTTATAACCTTACCCATAAAAACACTTCCTTTTACAAAAAACTATTGACTTTCCATAAATTAACTATTATTATAAAAGTATCTCAATTGTTTAACACCATATGAGATTACACTACGAGTTCAAATAAAAATTTATTCAAATCGTCTTCGGACCTCCACTGTGTGGAACACAAACTTTCATACGCAAGTTTTTTTATTTACATAAAATGTAAATATGTAATTACATTATATATTTTCTTACATATTTTAACAACATTTATTTTAATTTTGCTCTTATTTTTTATAAATTAATCATTTTAATTACAGGTTTCTATCTTACTTCAAACTTATACTATTACTATAAGTTTTTTAATAGCTCTAATAGATTCTCCTCTATGAATATGTTTAACCAATATTTAATTCCTATAACTTTCATCATAAATTCCAACTACAAAACAAAAGAGCCAAGCAATTTTCTTGCTCGACTCCTGTATTTGTCTGACTTTAGCCATATTCTCTTTTATTTATTTTTCCCTATTAATCAATCAACCTTAACTCTGCATCAAAGATGCGACCGTCAGACTTTCTTCGGAATGGTCAATCTTTAGTGGTCATAGTTAAAGTTTAATGGGAGACTACACCTTTATTCAAGTTCTATATTTCTTATTTTATTATAAAACTCCTCTGAAACTTCAATTTCTTCTAAATTAATCTTATCTGGATTTGTTGTTAAAGGAAATTCCATTATCCAAATGTTTCCCTCAATTAATATTGGTTCTGTAATTGAACTACTTGGATCTTTCTCATTTACCTCTTCAAGCTCTTTAAATTTTGTAAGAACTAGAATTCTTCTGCAGTATTCTTCTGTTTCAGTAAATATATTAAAAAAACTATTATAATTTTCAAAGAAGCTAGTTGATGTTACAACTTTTAAATTCAATCCTAATTCCTTTGCAATATCACTTATCTTAATTAATTTTTCTTTCATCTTATTATCCTCTTTAAATTATTACATTATATATATTTATTTTTTGACTTTAATTCTATATTCATAATTAAACTCATTATATTATAAGTTATTTAATTATATCATATTTATTATTTCTATCTAACTTCGACTTTAAGAAACTATAGGATTAAATGAAAACAAAAAAGAGCCAAGCAATTATCTCACTTAGCTCTTGTTCTTTTCTATTTTTTAACCATTTTTATAATTCCCTCCACAGTAGGATGCTTCCAATCAACTTTCGCTTCGCTCGGTTTCTTGGGCATCCCTTGTAGGGGCAATAGTAACAGCTTACTTCATCCCTTCGGTCTTTGCAAGCTTAACAATTGCCTCCAAGTGAGGAGTATTAGGGAACATATCCTTAACGCAGCTTTCTACGATTTTGTATCCTGCTCCTAATAATACTTGTAAGTTATCTACTAATGTTTTTGGATTACATGATACATAAATTATTTCCTTGGCATTAAATTTAATTACGTATTCTAATGCTTTTGGATGTACTCCACTTCTTGGTGGGTCTAATATTATTGTATCTGGTTTATCTTTAACATTTTTTATTATTTCTGCTACGTCTCCTGCTAGGAATTCGCAGTTATTTAAATTATTTAATTTAGCATTTTCCTTTGCTGCTTCTACTGCTTCTTCTATAAGTTCTATACCAACAACTTTTTTAGCATTAGCTGCTGCTATTTGTCCTATAGTTCCTGTTCCACAATAAAGGTCAAATACTACCTTATCTTTTGATTCTCCTAAATATTCTCTAACTATACTATATAGGCTTTCTGCTCCTTTAGTATTAGTTTGGAAAAATGAGAAAGGAGATATTTTAAACTTAAGTCCTAAAAGTTCTTCTGTTATATAATCTTTTCCAAATAATAAGTTTACCTTTTCTGGTACTACTGCATCTGAAAATGAGTTATTTTCTGTATGTAAAACTGATACTAAATTACCTTTGTACTCTTGGTTTTTTGATATCTCTACATACTCTGATAAATCAAAATCGATTTGAGTTGTAGTAACTAGGTTAACCATTAATTCACCTGTATTAATAGCTTTTCTTATTACTAAGTGTCTTAAATATCCTTCTCTTTTCATAACTCTATAGTAAGGTAAGTTTTGAGCTCTGAAATAATCTACAGTTGCTTTAATTAAAGTTCTAAAATCTTCATCAACTATTAAGCATTTATCTACTGTAATTATTCCAAAGGATTTTCCCTTCATATGCATTCCTAGAGTTAATTCTCCACCTTTTTCGAAATCTCCAAAAGTGAATTCCATCTTATTTCTGTATTCCCATTGTTCCTTGCTTCCTACTATTCCCTTATAATTATTAAGAGGTAGGTTTGCTTCTTCAAATAAAGCTTTAAACTCTTCACTTAAAAGTTCTAATTGCTTTTCATAAGTCAAATTTTGTGATGTACAACCACCACAAATTCCGAAATGCTCACAAGATGGTGCAATTTCATAATCTGCTCTTTCATC
>JAEZAL010000365.1 GCA_023427705.1 Bacillota bacterium
CAGGATCAAACTCTCAATAAAAAGTTTAATCTGTTGCTCAAATTACTTTGAGTCTTAATTTTAAGACTTAAAAGAATTGCTGGTTTATTTTATACTTAACTTATATTCTGTTCAATTTTCAAAGATCATTTTTCTTTGTCGCCCTCAAGCGACTTCTATATCTTATCATCTTGATTTTTACTTGTCAACACATTTTTTTCTTTTGTGTTTGACCAGTTCCTCAAGAACATTGACTATTGTATCACAGCCATATTTCTAGTCAAAACTATTTAATCTATTTATTTGAATTTAATTCTTTATTACTTTATTTTTGTTGATTTTTCTTTATTTTATTCATACTGATACGCTAGGATATGTTTAAGATTATTAACTTAATATTCTGCATCTTAATAAAAAAAATGAGTTTATTAATTATATAAATATAGAAATTAAATTTCATTCATAATATAATATACCTTGATACATTTCGCATCTATAGCTCAGTTGGATAGAGCGCTGGACTTCGAATCCATAGGTCGGGGGTTCGAATCCCTCTAGGTGCACCAAAATATTATATATAAACAAGTAAAGTAAAATAAGAAACTCCTTCAGGAGTTTCTTATTGCATATTTTTAATATTTTATTTTAAATAAATATTGAAAAACAAATTCATCATACGTATTTTACAATTAAAGCTGATATTGGTTTTAAATTAATTGTAGAAGTGTTTATATCATAAATACCATTATCATTAATTTCATTATCATTTAAAATAACTGTAAATCTATCATGATCTAATTTTATTTCAACATCATGATTATTCCCATTAAATATCACTGCTATTTTGCCTAAATCATCATTTACTCTACTTGCTTCTGCTATATATCCTACAATATTTTTTTCATAAAAATTTTTACCTAATTCTAAAAATCTAATATTTCCATCTATATCCTTAGCTGAATCCATCCTAAATATCTTATGCTTTTTTCTTAAGTGAATTAAATCTTTATAATATTTAAAAACCTCTAAATATTTCTCTTTTCTTGTCCAACGAAATTTATTAACATGATCAGGAGATATATAACTATTTTTAATCCTTGTTCCATATTTATTTTTTTTACTCCTAAGTATCTCTTCACCTGAATGTATAAATGGTATTCCTTGAGAAGTTAATAAAATAGCTGCTGCTAATTTACTCATTCTTACTCTATCTTCCAAAGTAGATATAGGTTCTACTAAAGCAAGCTTGTCCCAGAGTGTATAATCGTCATGAGCAGAAATATAAGTTATTACTTGATAAGGTTCATTAGCCCAAGGATTTTTAGAATGTTTAAGTTTTTCATAATCAATATCTCTATGATTTATAGATGCTACTATTCCAAACTTAATAGTTTCTTCAAAATCTATACCCCCATTCAAAAATCCACCTTTTTCATTTTCAAATACACTTCCTTTTACTGCATCTCTTATATCATCACTAAAAGCCCCTATTTGTAATTTATCAAACCTATTTATATTTTCCTTAAGTACTAATCTTGAATTATCAATAGGTGATTCCCCAGCCTTCCAGCCTTCACCATATATTAATATATCATCATCTAAAGCTAGTCTAACTTCTTTCATAGTTTCAATATCATGAAGTCCCATTAAATCAAATCTAAACCCATCTATTTTATATTCACTAACCCAATACTTTACAGAATCTATTATAAATTTTCTAACCATTGCTCTTTCAGATGCTAATTCATTCCCACATCCTGATCCATTTGAAAAACTTCCATCCTTATTTTGTCTATAATAATAGTAAGGAACTATCTTATTAAAATTAGAGTTTTCTGTATCATAAGTATGATTAAATACTACGTCCATAACAACTTTAAATCCTGATTCATGAAGTTTCATTATTAATTCTTTAAACTCTCTTATTCTTACTTCCCCATTATATGGATCAGTTGAATATGAACCTTCTGGAACATTATAATTTAATGGGTCATATCCCCAGTTATAGTCATCTTCGTGATAACTCATTTCATTTATACTTTTATAGTCAAATACAGGTAATAATTGTATAACGTTTACACCTAATTCTTTTAAATGATTTATTCCCGTATTCACTTCATTCTTTAAATCAAAAGTATCCTTGTGGAATCCTTTAAACTTTCCTTTTATATCATTTTCTATTCTAGAATTATTATCTATTGTAAAATCTCTTATATGAGCTTCATATATAATAGACTCTAAATGATTCTCAAACTTTGGAATTTTATGATTTTCCCATCCTAAAGGATTAGTCTTTATTAAATCTATTACCATCCCCCTAGTTCCATTAATCCCCACAGCTTTTGCATAAGGATCAACAACCTCATTTTCTATTCCATTTCGTTTAACAATATAGTTATAAAATTCACCACATAAATCTTCATACACTTCTATTTCCCAAAGACCATTTTCTTTATAATTCATGCTTAAACTTTTTTGATGTTTTATGTTATAAAGATAAGCATCTTTTCCAAAAAAAATAACTTCTACTGAATCCGCTAGAGGTGCCCAAATTTTAAAAATTGTTTTTTCTTTACTATAAATAGCTCCTAATTCTCCACCATATTTATATAGAGCATCAAATTCATCAGCTGAGTATTTTTCAAACAATTTAACCATATAACCGCCTCCTTAATGCCATTATATTATAAAAATCAAGTTTTTTACATAAATTATCTATATTTTGCTTAAAACACAAAATACTTATATCTTTTTTGTTATTTTATTAAAATATATAAAAATAAAAGCTTACGATAAATCGTAAGCTTTTTTGGAGCGGGTGATGAGAATCGAACTCACGTAACT
>JAEZAL010000056.1 GCA_023427705.1 Bacillota bacterium
ATTAAATTCCCAGAACAAACTTATATATTGATTTTTGGATTTATTCTAGGATCTGTTTTTTCAGTTTTTCCAGGAGTGGATGGTTTAAATAGTGTAATTGGAGTAATACTTGGAATACTAGGATTTATATTTACATATTATATAAGTATAAATGAATAAAATACGTACTAGATAATATTAATTTAATATTTAGTATTTTTTATAAAATTAAATTAATGAAAATTCTGAAAATTAAAATTTAAGTGTTTACAAAAAGTGGATATAATTATATAATGATTAAGTAATATAAAAATTAAAATTAGGAGGTAGAGTTATGTTTAATAATTTAACAAACAATAAAAATATAATTAAATATGTATTTGTAAGTAGCTCTGCCATTATGAATAATTTATAATTTTTAATTAAAAGTAAATTATGCTTTGTATTGCCATGAGTTATTATACTCATGGTTTTTTTATGCATTGATATTTTAATGACCCTGGGTAACTAGGGTTATTTTTATATAAAAAATAAATTAAAGGAGGATTTTATAATGAGTAATTTCAAAAGTGCAAAAAATAATTGTAAAAAAGTAGAGGTTATAGTTAGAAATGGAGGTGTTTTATGTGATTACTGGCGGAGAATTTAATAATAATCTTATTGTTAGTACTAATAATTTAGAGTTTGAAAATTACTGTAAAAGTGAAGGAATAGATTCTTTATTATTAAAACGAGAAGTATACAAACTTGATAGAAAAAGAAAATATATTTTTATAAAAAGTTTAATAAAGTTAGCAAAAAATATGCTAATCTAGAATAAGTTATAGTAATAATATAATAAATTAAGTGATATACTCAATACTTTATTAAAGTATTGAGTATATTAATTATAAGGATTACTTTAATTGTTAATTTTATATATTGTTAGTATATATTTGACTATTTAAATTTAGAAGTATATAATTAGTTAGAAGTCTAACAAAAGCGCGGGTGTAAATAATGAAAGAAATGAGACATGTTGGAAGAAAAATCAATATACTTTCTCATAAAATTAAAAGAAGAATAGGAAAAGTAGCTTTAGAATATGGAATAAGCAGTATGCAAGCAAAAATATTAGGATTTATATATAATAATTCTCCTAATATGGATATATTTCAAAAAACTATTGAAGAAGAGTTTGATATTAGGCGTTCGTCTGTTACAAGCGTACTTACATTAATGGAAAAAAATGAACTTATAAAAAGAGTCAGCGTATCTGAAGATGCTAGGCTTAAGAAAATTATACTTACGGATAAAGGAATTGAAGTAAAGAAGCTAGTCTATAAAGAAGTAATAGAAATAGAAAAAACTATATCTAATATACTATCAGATGAAGAATTAGATATATTTATTAATAATTTAGATACACTAATTAAAAATTTAAGTGATTAACTTTTATTTAAATTATTAGTTAGAAATCTAACAAAACCTTAATTCAAAAAATATTAAATAAAAGGAGGAGTAGTATGATAAAAAAATTATCTAGCTATATTGGAGAGTATAAAAAGGCTTCTATTTTAACACCAGTATTCGTAGCATGTGAAGTAGTACTAGAAGTTACTATTCCAGTATTAATGGCAAAAATAGTTGACACAGGAATAAAAAGTGGTGATATGAAATACGTAAGTATTTTAGGAATAGTAATGCTAATTATGGCATTTCTATCATTAACTTTTGGAGCTTTAGGGGGAATGACTGGAGCAAAGGCATCTACAGGATTTGCAAAAAATTTAAGAAGAGAGATGTTTTATAGGATTCAAGATTATTCATTTTCTAATATTGATAAGTATTCAACAGCAGGTTTAATAACTAGATTGACAACAGATGTAACTAATGTACAAAATGCTTACCTGATGATAATTAGATCATTGGCTAGAGCACCTTTTATGCTTATTGGAGCTATGATTATGAGCTTTTATGTTAATGCAAAGATGGCTTTAATATTCTTATTTGCAGCTATTTTTCTTGGAATAGCATTATATTTAATTGTAGCTAAAGCACATCCAATTTTCAGAAAGGCATTTAGAAAGTATGATGATTTAAATGCTAGTATCCAAGAAAATTTAACAGGAATTAGAGTTGTAAAAGCATATGTAAGGGAAGAACATGAAATAAGTAAATTTCATAAGGCTTCATTAAATTTATATAATAGATTTTTAAGTGCTGAAAAGATAATAATTTTAAATGCACCAATAATGCAATTTACATCTTATACAATAATTTTATTCTTCTCATGGTTTGGAGCTAAATTAATAGTTTCAAATAACATGACAACTGGAGAGCTTATGAGTTTATTTACTTACACAGGTAATATTCTTATGAGTCTTATGATGATTTCAATGGTATTAGTCATGGTTACTATGGCTAAATCATCTGCTGAAAGAATAGTAGAAGTAATAAGTGAAGAAAGTAATTTGAAAAATTGTGATAATCCAGTTTATGAAGTTAAAGACGGATCAATAAAGTTTGAAAATGTTAATTTTAGTTATAATGACGATAAAGAAAATTTAAATCTAGAAAATATAAATTTAACTATTAATGCTGGAGAAACTATTGGTATTATAGGGGGAACAGGAAGTGCAAAGTCAACCTTTGTTCAATTAATACCTAGACTTTATGATGTTACTTCAGGTTCTATAAAAGTTGGTGGAGTAGATGTTAGAGATTATGATATTGAAACATTAAGAAACCAAGTTTCAATGGTTCTGCAAAAAAATGTTTTATTCTCTGGAACTATAAAAGAAAATTTAAGATGGGGTAATAAGGAAGCTACTGATGAAGAAATAATTAATGCATGTAATGCAGCACAGGCAAGCGAATTTATAGAAAAACTTCCAGATAAATATGACACCTATATAGAAC
>JAEZAL010000071.1 GCA_023427705.1 Bacillota bacterium
ACATCACCTATAGTCTTACCTTTTAATGCTAATCCAAGGTCGGATTCAATACTAATGCACATATTTTCAGGATCAGAATCCATAACTGTAACCAAAGTAACAATATCATCAAAATCATCTTCTATAAATTTAATTCTTGCTTTACTATTAATGCCTAATACAGATTTATCTATTTCATTATCAGAAATAACAGTAGCAGTAGAAATCATAGTCATTAAATATTGTATTCTATTATCATTTTCTCTATAGTTAGCACATGCTTCTTTATATTCTGCATTTTCTGACCTATCACCATGAGCTGCAGCTATAGCTTTTTCTTTAGCTATTTCAGCCCTTTTAACAGTTAATCTATATTCTAATTCTTCTCTTAATTTTTTTATATTTTCCTCAGTAAGTGTATTATTCATAGATGTAATCACCCCTTAATAAATGTCGTAAGAACATTATATAATATAAACAGATAAATTAAAAATAAATAATATTATAAAAAAATAGAAGTTTAAATAAATAGCTTTAATTTATTTATAATATTTAATATTTTTATATGGAGAAAAATATATTTTAATTATACAATAGCAAAATTTTAGTTTAAAATAATATTAATTTAGTAAGTTAAATATTATATAGAATAGATTATTTTAGGAGGGTATGATGAAAAAGTTATTGGTTGTAATTGACTATCAAAAAGATTTCGTTGATGGAGCTTTAGGGTTTGAGAAAGCAGTTCACTTAGAAGAAGGTATTTATAATAAAATAAAAAAGTACTTAAATGATGGAAATAAAGTATTATTTACTTATGATACTCATGAAGAAAACTATTTAGATACAAGAGAAGGAAAAAACCTACCTGTAGTACATTGTATTAAGGGAACAGAAGGACATAGGTTATTTGGAAAACTAAATGAATTTGAAGGAAATACCAATGTTACTAGTTATGAAAAATATGGATTTGGCTTATCGCCTGAAGATATGATAAAAATATCAAAAGAAGTAGGATTTAATTTTGATGAAATTGAGATAATTGGAGTAGTAACTAATATTTGTGTTATTAGTAATTTTGTAATGTTCCAATCTCAATATAGAAATGCTAATATAATTGTGGATGCAAGTCTTTGTGCAAGTTTTGATGAAGGTTTACACAATAAGACTTTAGATGTAATAGAAGGATTACAAGGAAAAGTAATTAATAAATAAATTAAGGCTATATGAGTATAAATAGTCCTAAGGGCTACTAGTCTTATATAGTCTTTTAATAGTCAAAAAACTACATTATAATAAATTTATTGACTATTAGTTTTTTTATTTATATTGTATAATTGTGGTATTAAACTTATGATTAGGATTAGTAAGAGGAGAAATTAAATGAATATTATTATAATCGGTGCAGGTAAAGTTGGATATACTTTGGCAAAATATCTATCTATTGATGGAGATAATATAATTGTTATAGATAATAAAGATGTAGCTTTAGAACATATTAATAACAACTTAGATGTTATGTGTATAAAAGGAAATTGCACAAGTTTAAAAGTTCTTGATGAAGCAGGCATAAGGGAAGCAGATTTGCTAATTTCTGTAACGGATAGTGATGAATTAAATATGCTTTGTTCTCTAGCGTCAAAAAAATTAGGAGTTAAACATACTGTAGCTAGAGTTAGAACTCCAGATTATGATGAAGATATAACTTTATTAACTGAAGCTGTAGGAATAGATTTAGTAATAAATCCAGAGAAAGCTGCAGCTATGGAAATAGCTAAGCTAATAAAATATCCATCAGTATCTAGTATAGATAGTTTTTCGGAGGGGAAAGTTAATTTAATTGGATTTAACGTGTCTGATGACACAGGACTTGAAGGTAAAAAAATAAGTGATATATCATTTGTTAGAGGAAATGTACTATTTTGTGGAATAGAAAGAAATGATGAATTTATAATGCCTAAGGGGGATTATGTTTTTCATAAAGATGATAGAGTATATGTTATAGGTGAACATAAACATATCCAAAACTTATTTAATAAATTAGGTAAATATAAGAAAAAAGTAAAAAGAGCTATGATTATCGGTGGTGGAAAAATTGCTTACTACCTTGCTAAGATGATTAGTGAAGCTGGTGTTAATTGCAAGATAATAGAAAGAGATTTAAATATTTGCGAAGAGCTTAACAATATTTTACCAAATTCTATAATTATTAATGGGGATGGTATGGATGAAGAATTATTACTATCTGAAAGCTTAGTTGAAGTGGATAGTTTTATTACTTTAACAGGAAGAGATGAAGATAATATAATAGCTTCCCTTTTAGCAAGTAGTAAATCAGTAGATAATGTAATTACTAAAATAACAAGAGATAATTATAGAGGAATAGGAAAAACTGTAGGAATAAATTCTATAGTAAATCCTAAATTAGTTACTGCAAATAAAATATTAAGATATGTAAGAACACTAAGAAGTAAGAAAAAGTGTTCAATAGAAAATATATATAGAATATGTAATGACAAAGCAGAAGCAGTAGAATTTATAGTTGATAATGATACTAAAAAAATAAATACAAAATTTAAAGATATAGAATTCAATCAAGATATATTGGTAGCTACAATTGTTAGAAATAAAAAAATAATTATTCCAACAGGAGATGATTGTTTAAAGGTAGATGATAGAGTAATTATTATAACTAAAAATATAAAGCTTTCAAGTATTGATGACATCTTCGTTGGAGGTGTAATATAGCATGAACTATAGAATGGTTCTAAAAGTATTAGGAAATGTTTTGTTATATGAAGCATTACTTTTATTAGTTCCTTTTGGAATAGCATTAGCCTATGGAGATGGGGATAGTTTTGCATTTTTAATAACAATTCTTTTGATGATGCCAATATCAATACTATTACGTAGAATAGAAGTTAAAGAAAAAGACATATATGCAAAAGAAGGATTTTTAACTGTAGGATTAACTTGGATTGTAATATCAATCTTTGGAGCAATACCATTTGTTATAAATGGGGCAATCCCATCTTTTATAGATGCATTTTTTGAAACAGTGTCTGGTTTCACTACTACAGGGGCAACATTATTAACAGAAATTCAATCATTGCCAAGAGGAATATTATTTTGGCGAAGTTTTACCCATTGGATAGGTGGAATGGGATTCTTAATTTTTATATTAGCTCTAGTACCATCATTAGGATCTAATACAATATATTTATTAAAAGCTGAAAGTCCTGGACCAAATCCAGGCAAAATAGTTCCTAAAATAAGAGAAACAGCTAAAATTTTATACATAATATATTTAGCTCTAACTATAATACAAACCATTTTACTAATGATATCAGGACTTTCAATATATGATGCTGTAATACATGCATTAGGAACTGCAGGTACAGGTGGATTTTCTAATATGAATGCTAGTGTTGCTGCTTTTGGTAGTCCTGCAGTTGAATGGATTATAACAGTTTTTATGGTTCTTTTCGGTATAAACTTTGCATTATATTTTCAAATAATAAAGGGAAATATAAAAGGTTTCTTTAAGAGTGAGGAACTAAAGTATTATATATTAATGGTTTTAGTATCCATAATATTTATTACTATTAATATTATGGAATTAAATAATGGAAATTTGAATGATTCTATAAGGCAATCATCATTTCAAGTTGCATCAATAATTACAACTACAGGATATGCAACAGTAGATTTTAATTTATGGCCAACACTTAGTAAAATTATTATAATAATGCTTATGATAGCAGGTGCAATGGCAGGTTCAACAGGTGGAGGAGTAAAAACAATAAGAATAGTAATAATGCTTAAAGCTATAAGACGTGGTATAGATAAAATATTACATCCAAAAAGAGTTCAAAGTGTTAAAGTGGATGGGAAAGTAGTTGATGAAGAAACTATTTCAGGAGTATTTTTATTTATAGGAGCGTATATTGTAATTTCTTTAATTGCTATGTTTATTGTTGCATTTGACGGTTTTGATTTAATTACAACATCAACATCTGTATTAACAGCTATAAGTAATGTTGGACCAGGTTTTGAAATGGTAGGACCAGTAGGTAATTTTTCTGCTTTCTCACCATTAAGTAAAATTGTATTATCTTTCTGTATGCTTGCTGGTAGATTAGAAATATATCCAATGCTAATTATGTTTAGTAGATCAATTTGGAAAAAAACTTATTAGATAGACTTTCCATATATTGACTTGAGGATATTATTATCTTATAATAAGGTAAATAATAACTTTTAGGGGGTATATATGAAATTTGATATGATGTATTTGATTAATTTAATATTTATATTAAGTATTTCTACTTTTTTATTTATATACTTTAAAAGTTATTTATTAAATAAGAAGAAAAGCTTTAATAAGGTTATACTTATAAATATAAATAATGATAACTTTGATTATTATATTACGTTACCTTTAGATAAGTATAGTACTTATGAAAAGATAGATATATGGAGATATTGTACCTTGTTTTAAAAATAATGATGTTTATAAAATAATATATTTAAGGAGGATTTATGGACGTCATTATTAATATTTTTAAAAATATTGTGGAGTTTTTTTATAATTTTACTGGAGATTATGGGTTAGCAATTGTCTTGTTTACAATAACAGTTAAGATTATTTTGCTTCCTTTTTCAATAAAACAAAGGGTAGCAATGAAAAAACAAATAACATTTACTAAGAAAATAGAAGATGTTAAAGTTAAATATAAGAATAATAAAAAGAAGCAAGAAAATGAATTGAATAAACTTTATATGGAAAATTCTAAAGGGTTATTAGGCTGTTTACTTCCTATATTGCAGTTACCTATAATTTCTGGGTTATATATGTCAATTAATAGGTTACAGCTTGAAGCTATGAGTATTTTAGTGCCATGGGCTATTAATATAGGAAATACTGATGATAAGTTTTTAGTTCCTATAATATATACTCTTGTTTCTATAGCACCAAGTATTTTATCATATTTAAAAGTATTTGATAAAGATGAGAAACCAGCAACTATAAAATCAATTTTACCAATGATGGTTATGGGAGTCTTAATAACAGTAAAATCACCTATAGCTTTGGGAATATACTTTATAACTTCAGGTATGTTTAGTTTAATTGAAGATATAGTATTTAGAATTTATAGTAAGAACAAAGTGTTTTCATAGAAATAGAAACTTAAGGAGATTTCCTTAGATAGAGTTTTTTAATAATAAGAATTAACAAAGGTCGAGCATATGCATCGACCTTTAATTTTATAAATTAATATGGAGCAATATGGTATATTATTTGTAAAAACTATGGGTGTATGATACTATAAATACGTAAAATTATTATATTTATAATATATAACGGAGGAAAACTAATGATAACTTTACCAAATTGTCCAAAATGTAATTCAGAATATACTTATGAAGATGGAAGTCTTTTAATTTGTCCAGAATGTGGATATGAATGGACTTTGAATACAGAAAATACTGCAGATGAAGATGAGTTAGTAGTAAAAGATTCTAATGGAAATATTTTAAAAGACGGAGATTCAGTTACTATAATTAAAGACCTTAAGGTTAAAGGAAGTTCAGCTCCATTAAAGCAAGGAACTAAGGTTAAAAATATAAGATTAGTAGAAGGCGATCACAATATAGATTGTAAAATTGACGGATTTGGTGCAATGAAGCTAAAATCTGAATTCGTTAAAAAAATATAGTATATATAAACTATATTCATATAATTAGGGTGGTAACGCGGATATTTCCGTCCCTTGTATTAAGGGGCGGTTTTTTTATTTTTCAAGAATTTATTGCTGTTTTTTATTAATAAAATTATATAAGTATATTAAAGAAAGTAATTTTACATTTTATATTATTCATTATACATTAGTAACAGCCATTTTATGTATTTTTGTATTTTATAATAAATTAATAGGAAATAATTTATAGCATAAAAATACATTTTTTAGAGTACAAATATCAATGAATAAATATTTTGATTTTCATATAATTAACATATACAGATAAATACTTCTGTATGGGAGGTTATATTTATGGATAGAAAAAATATTAAGATAAGAAAAGCAAATATCAATGATATTAATGAAATAGCACGGTTAATTTATTACACAGAAGTTAATCCAGGTTATGTATGAGGGGGAGAATCTAAAGAAGAAACTTTAGATAATATAAAAAACTTAATAGGAACTAAGGAATCAAGGTATAGTAAAGATTATATAACTGTTGCTGAATTAGATAATAATATAGTGGGTGCAATAATTTTAATTCCTTATGATAAATTAGATAAGCTAAGTATTGAGACAGATATAAAACAAATTAATAAAATAGAAGGATTACATGGTAAGCTATTATATATAATTAATTCAATTAAATATATTATATTTAGAGAATGTAGAAGAGGAAATCTTTATATTTCAAATATAGCAACAGATGAAAAAGCTAGAGGCCTTGGAATAGGGAAAATGCTTATGCTGTATGCAGAACAAGTTGCTAAGAGTGAAGATTTTGAAGGAATATCATTACTTGCAAAAAATGAAACTGTTACGAAATTCTACGAAAAGTTAAATTATCAAAAGATTTTTGATAGAGTACTTCTAGGTGAAAGAGTAATAAAAATGAATAAAGTAATTTAAATTAAAAAGGTGCTGTTTTGACAGCACCTTTTTATATTTTATGATAAATCAGTTTAATAATAAAAATATAGTAAAGGAATAATATTTATCTAAGGAGAAATAATAAATAAAGATTTACCTATCAATATAAAAATTTTTTTAGAGGTGAATATATGTTAGATGTTAACAAACCAACCATATTGATAAGCAAATGTATAGAAGGAGAACCATGTAGATATGATGGTGCTATGATAAAAGATTCTTTTATCAGTAAATTAAAATCTTATGTAAATGCTATAGAAATATGCCCAGAAGTTGGAATAGGTTTATCTACTCCTAGAGATAGTTTAAGATTAGTAGGAGATGGAAGTGCTGTAAACTTAGTTTGTTCTAAAACAGGAGAAAATTTAACAGATAAGATGATTAATTTTTCAAATGATTTTTACAAAAGTATAGATAAGGCTAAGATACAAGGTATTATATTAAAGGGAAGGTCTCCCTCTTGTGG
>JAEZAL010000075.1 GCA_023427705.1 Bacillota bacterium
ATTCTATACTTTGATACTTGTAAAAGTGAATATAGTAATACTGTGCCAGCAAGTCTTTATGCAGCATTTACAATGATATTAATGATTTTAGGATCATATTATTTAAATTATAACTATTTATTAGGAAAGAGTTTGTGGACTATAGGATTAGTTCTGCACGCAGTACATATAATAGTATTTACTTATAGAAATGTTATTAGGGGTATTAATAAAGAAACCTTCGTACCTAGTTGGTTTGTAACTTATAATGGAATTATGGTTTCAACTGTAGTAGGTAAGCCTATGAATGAACCTTTTATAAGTAAGATAATTGTCTATTATGGGATAATAATCTTTATATTAATACTTCCATTTATGATTATAAGATTAAGAAGAGAGCCCGTTAAAGAAGCATTATTCCATACACAGGCAATTTTACTTGCCCCATCAAGCGTTTGTTTAGTAAGTTATTTAAATTTTATAGATAATCCTAATATATTATTAATAGTAATTTTTTATATAATTATTTTAGTAACATTATTATTTATAATATATATGCTTCCGAAATTTTTTTCTTATACATTTACACCTGGCTTTGCAGGATTGACATTCCCAATGGCAATAGGTATAGTTGCATCAACAAAGGTATCTACTTATTTTAAAGGGATAGGATATAATTCGTTATCTTACATAGCTAAGGAAATAAGCGGTATTCAAATTTATATTACAACTACAATAATAGCTTTTGTTTTATATAATTTTATTCGTATTTTGGTTAAGAGTTATAATAAAAATTAGTTAAAAATAAGTCAAAGAATATAATCTTTGACTTATTTTTTTCTTTGAAAATGTGATAAAAATCACAGAAATATATTTTAAAACAAGTATAATTAAGAAGAAATCTTATTTATTTATAACTTAATAAGTGAAATAATTAACATACTTAGACAAAGAAAAATAAGTTATTACTTTATTTAGGAGGAAGACATGAAAAATAGTTTACTAAAAAAAATCGAGAATATTCCAGTACCATTATTACCAACAATGGTTGGAGCTGCTACATTATCAAATGTTTATTCTACAATGGGCTATAGCTTAATAAGACATTTAACTATGTGGACAAGCACTATAATTTTAATAGCTTACTTAGTTAAAATTATAGCATTTAGAAATACTTTTAAGAAAGAATATTCTAATACTGTACCAGCTAGTTTATATGCAGGCTTTACTATGATTACTATGATTTTAGGATCATATTACTTTGAGTATAATAATCTTTTAGGTAAGTCATTATGGTCTATAGGGTTAGTATTACATACAATACATTTATTAATTTTTATTTATAGAAATGTAATTAAAGGTGTTAATAAAGATACTTTTGTACCAAGTTGGTTTGTAACATTTAATGGAATAATGGTTTCAGTAGTAGTAGGCTCTCCTATGAATGAACCTTTA
The DNA here is from genome assembly GCA_023427705.1 of Bacillota bacterium. Lineage (GTDB taxonomy): Bacteria > Bacillota > Clostridia > Clostridiales > Clostridiaceae > Clostridium. The sequence goes on from JAEZAL010000075.1 coordinate 1,435, forward strand.
ATCAGTAAAATAGTATTATACTATGGAATTTTAGCTTTAGTTATTATAATGCCATTTATGATAATAAGATTAATAAAACATCCATTAAAAGATGCTTTTTATCATACACAAGCTATATTATTAGCACCATCTAGCCTTTGTGTAGTTTCATACTTAAACGTAGTAAAAGAACCTAATAAAATACTTATTTCATTATTATATTTAGTAGTTTTTGTTACTTTATTATTTGTATTGTACAAGATACCAGGATTTTTCTCATTTGAATTTTCTCCAGCTTTTGCAGGATTAACATTCCCTATGGCAATTGGTATAGTTGCGTCAGTTAAAATGGCAGGATTTTTAACTAATTCTGGTTATGAAGCTATTGGTAATGTAGTTAAACAAATATCAGGAATTCAAATATATGTAACTACGGCTATAATAGGTTATGTATTATTTAATTTCTTTAAAATGTTTTTAAAATCAATAAAAGAAAAATAATAAATTGAAAATAATTTGCATCAATATTGATGCAAATTATTTTTTTTTGGAAAAATATAAAAAAGGTATTCACAAATTGTATAAATTAGAGTAATATATTATTAAAGAAATAAACATATCGGAATAGTGGGAAAAAGGAGAGGTAAATATGAAAATAGCAAAAAGTTTAGTTCAATTAATTGGAAACACACCATTACTTGAATTGTCAAATTATAATAAAGAGAAGGGTGCTTTAGGAACAATTATTGGAAAGTTAGAATATTTCAACCCTGGTGGTAGTGTAAAAGATAGAATTGGATTTGGTATGATTGAATCTGCTGAAAAAGAAGGACTATTAAATAAAGATTCAGTTATTATTGAACCAACAAGTGGAAATACAGGTATAGCTTTAGCTTATATAGCTGCAGCAAAGGGATATAGATTAATATTAACAATGCCTGAAACAATGAGTATTGAAAGAAGAAATTTATTAAAAGCTTTAGGAGCTGAATTAGTCTTAACCCCAGGATCTGAAGGTATGAAGGGAGCTATAGCGAAAGCTAATGAACTTAAATCAACAATTGAAAATTCAATAATACTTCAGCAGTTTGAAAACCCTGCAAATCCACAAATACACAGAGTTACAACTGCACAAGAAATTTGGAACGATACAGATGGACAAGTAGATATAGTAGTTGCTGGTGTTGGTACAGGTGGTACATTAACAGGTATAGGGGAAGTTTTAAAGTCACTAAAATCTGATGTGAAAATGGTAGCAGTGGAACCTTCTAATTCTCCAGTTATTTCAGGAGGAAATCCAGGACCTCATAAACTTCAAGGAATAGGTGCAGGATTTATACCAAAAAACTTAAATGTATCAGTAATTGATGAAGTTATAAAAGTTGAAAATGAAGATGCGTTTAAAGCATCAAAGGATTTAGCAAGAACAGAAGGATTATTAGTGGGAATATCATCAGGTGCAGCAATAGTTGCAGCTACAGAATTAGCAAGTAGAGAAGAAAATAGAGGCAAAAAAATAGTTGTAATTTTACCTGATACAGGAGAAAGATATTTATCAACTGATTTATATAAATAATTATAATAAAGTCATTGCTATTTCTAGTAATGACTTTTATCATATAAAATATAGATAATATATAGAAAAAAGGTGATTAAGTGAAAATATCAACTAAGGGAAGATATGGATTAAGGGCTTTAATTGATTTAGCTATTAATATGGATTCTGAAAATGTTACTATTAAAGCTATATCAGAAAGACAAAATATTTCAGAAAGATATCTTGAACAAATTTTTTCTTTATTAAGAAAAGCTGGAGTTATAGTTGGAAGAAAAGGGGCTCAAGGTGGCTACAGCTTTGGAAAAGAAATAAGAGAATTAACAATATTAGAAATATTAAAGATTTTAGAAGGAGATAATATCTTTATAGACATAAATGATAAAGAAGATAATGAGTTAGAAGACTTTGTTAATAAGAATTTATGGAAAGATATAAATTCTATAATTGAAAATTATTTCATTTCAATAACTCTAGAAGATTTAGTAAATAACTATAAAAAATCAAAAGATACACTTATATATTATATTTAATAATATAGTCATAATTAGATTTTAGAATTTTAAGAATAAAATAAAGGCTGTTGTAATAACAGCCTTTATTTTATTTATTTTGCAAAGTATTTAGCATCTAATTCATTTGATATTGAAATATTATAAATATATGAATTACTTACTTCAATAATAAATTGTTTTTGTTCTTCTTCATTAAGGTTAAGATTTGCTAACATCATATGATATTTCATAACATAAGCTTTTATGTCACCTAAGTCTTCATATGAATAGTATTTTAAAGCTTCATCTGAAACATTGTACTCTTCTTTTAATAGAGAATAGAACATTCTTCCGCCAAATAGATCAGCTAAAAATCTTACATATGCATGAGGTATTAATAACTTAGGGTTATTTTCAGCAACAGTATTTAATTTATCAACATATGCTAAAGTTGAAGAAAGAATTTCTAAATCCTTATTATTTGATAATTCTTTTACATCATTTTTAATTGCTTCAGTTCTAAATAGTTCAGTTGTGACAAAAGGTTTAACATCTTCTAAATCCTTGTATTGGTTTAAATATTTTTCAATAGTTTCATATACAAAAGATAAATTATAAATATATTCTGTATAACTTTCTAAATCTGCGCCTTTTGCAAGGAATCTATGTGTAAAACCTGAAATTTCAGTTGCCTTATGAAGAAGATGACTTTTATTTTTTATTTCTAACATAAATTTATTCATTTAAAACACTCCTTTAATAATTATTCTTCATTAATATTAATTTAATGTTACTTCTTAATGCAAAAAATATCAAATCTTAAATACACTTAAATTAAGGTGATTTTCTCTATAAATCTTTTATTTTGAGGGTATTATAGATGTTTTTGAACAATGTTCATTTAAAAAATACAATTAAATAATAATATAGGTAAAAGATAAAATTTAGTAGTTTAATAATAGAAAATTAATTATATTAAACATAAAAAATATCAGAAAATAATAATTGATATTATAGATAAAAAATATAGATAAATTTTATAAAACTAGTAATTACTATTAATGAGTAGTATCATACCTTATATTGTAATAAATACCCATAAATGCTAATATGTAATTGATATCAGAGAAGGGTGGATGGTGATTTTTATGATGAAAAAGAACTCTAAAAGCTTAAAAAATTTTAGTTGGATTTTTATATCTAATTTAGTGTTTTTATTTCTAATTGCAGGGGTAATTTCTAGTTTAAAGGGGTATCAATTTAAAGATGTACTTTTTGTTGAAGGAATTTTAGTTTTTATGGTATCAGTATTATCTTCAATAGATGGAAAACCTTTAAGCTTATCGTTACAAGAGTTTGGTCAAGTTAATCCACAATATTTTGCAAGTATAGTTTTAGAATCTAATGCTACAGAAAAAGAGAGAATTATATCTTCTTCTAACATTAGTATTAAAATGGATATAGTTAGTACATCCATAATGATTGGATCTATAATAGTTTTAATTATTAGCTATTTATTATAATAACAATAAGAAAAAGAGGAGCATGGCTCCTCTTTTTCTTATGCTGTTAATTTATATGCTTCTAAAGCTTTTGATAATTGATCAGGACAAGATGTTCCTTTGTTTCTACAATCGATTCCTTTTAGTTTAGTAATAGCATCATCAATATTCATTCCAGATACTAATACAGATATTCCGCTTAAATTTCCTTGACAACCTCTAATAAATTCAACATTCTTAATAACATCATTTTCAACTTCTAAATGTATTTCAGTTGAGCAAACCCCCGTAGTTTTATAAACAAACATAAATAATACCTCCATATTTTACTGCAACAATATTATATAATCATATTAAATAAAAATAAAGTAATATGTAGAATTTTGATTAAAAACATAAAAAAATGGTCCGGAAAAAGTGCTTGTACATATAATGTAAATGTATATATTATAATAAGCCAAATAAAAGGTGGGATAGTATGAACTCTTTAATTGTATGTAATACAGGTAGTGATTATATTAGTAAAATATCTTTAGTAGAATCACTAGATATTGATATAGGTTATGAAGAAATATTACTAACTATAGGGGATAGGCCATTAGGTCCTAATGGAATTTATGTGAAGAATAATACAGCATATATAGCTAATAGTTATAGCAATTCTATTTCAATAATAAATATGGATACATTAAAAGAGGTTGATGCTATCTATATTGGAGGTCATCCAAATGATTTAATTGGATGTAAAAACAACTTATATATTGTATGTTCTGAATCTAACTCTGTTGTATTATATGATTTGGAAGAAAATAAAATAATATTAGAAATTAAAACAAATAATTGGCCCTATAATATTGAAATTAGTAAAGAATTAGGGCTACTTTTTATCACAAATTTTCAGAGTCATAATATATCTGTAATAGATATGGTTACCAACAAGGTTATTGGTGAAATAAAAACGCTAGAATACCCAACCAAGGTTAAGGTTTCATGTGATGGGAAGTTATTATATGTTTGTGAAAGTTATATGGGAGACGAAAACAATGGGTATATAGAAGTTTTTGACTTAATTACATTAAAATCATTAAGAAAAATAGAGGTAGGAAAAGTACCAATAGATATTTTAGAAGAAGATAATGTATTATATATATGTAATTTAATGGATAGAAGTGTAATGTTGATTAATAAGATTAATTATAAAAAGATAATTGAAATAATAGTAGGTGGAATGCCTAGGTCTTTAGTTAAATATAAAAATATACTATATATTGGAGATTATTTAAATGGTAGAATCATATGTTTAGATTTACTTAATCATAATACAAAAGCCATAACAGTAGGAAAAGAACCTAATGCTATGACTTTATATTAGTTTGAATCATTAAATAAAGAGTTCATTATTTTGTTATATATTTCAGAAGGGTTATCCTTCCACTTATTGCATAGTGAAACGGCTTGTTTTTTAGATGGTACTGAGACTTTTAATGACATTAATAAATTACCATTTTCTAAAGCTTGTAAATCTACAATAAATAAATTATCATTGCCTATAGTATAATCACTATGAATTGTTAATTCTTTTTTAATAGACTCTAATATTGATAGAAGGTAATCATCGATTATCTTCTTTTTAATTGTAGAAATCCTATCAGAAAAAAATGAAAGTGCATTAGTACCTTTTTCGGTAATGCGTATTAGATTTTTCTCATTAACAGTTTCATATCTTAAAAAATCTGAAGCAATTAGCTCGCTAATATACTGTTGAAGAGTAAAATAATTTATAAAATTATTTTCTAAGATAATTTCAGTTAATTGAGTGTGTGTAATAGGATGTTTTAATGAATCAGTTACATATAAAACTAATAACTTATTTTCTGCTAATTCAGCTGAGTTTTCGTACATATTAAACCTCCGTTTAGAAAGTATAGCTTCATTATATCATATTATTGTCATTAATATAATAAATACAGAATATAAATTTAATAAATCAATTAATAGGAGAATTTATGACTAGAAGACATAGAGTTGGGATAAGTTTATTATTATTGCTATCTACAATAATAATATCTATTCTTTTTACTGAAAAAACAAAATTAAGTTTAGCTGAAATTAATAATTATACGCCTATTTATAAAGTTAAGACTGAAGAAAAAGAGCTTGCTCTTACATTTGATATAAATTGGGCAGAAAAAGAAGAGCTATATAACATATTAGATGTACTGGATAAATATAATGTAAAGGCAACCTTTTTTATAATGGGAGGCTGGGTTAATTATAGTGAAGAGAATAGAGAAAAACTTATAAAAATAAAGGAAGGAGGTCATGAAGTAGGAAACCATAGCTATATACATCCTATGTTCAGTAAAATTACTGAGGAAAGGATGAAGGAAGAACTTGAGAAGACTAATAAAATTATAGAAGATACTATTGGAGAAAAGGTAAAGCTCTTTAGATTTCCAAGTGGTGATTATAACAAAAAAGCTTGCGAATTTATATATAATCAAGGAATGATAAGTATCCAGTGGAATATTGATTCTGTTGACTATAAACAAACTGGAGCGGAAGAAGAGTATAATAGGGTTATGAAGAAGATTTCTCCTGGATCAATATTATTATTTCATAATAATGCTAAATACACTCCTGGAAATTTAGATAGAATTATAAATGAATTACAAAAGGAGGGGTATAAATTCGTTACAGTGGGTGAAATGATTTACTATAACGATTACTATATTGATGAAAAGGGCGAGCAAATAAAAAAATAATTAAAAAATATTGAAAAATGATGATATAATGTATTATAATGGAAATGTATCCATTAAGATTCAAAAAGCTAAGGAATAAAAATTATTACTAAGGGAGAGAGGGGTTAGTGATGGACAACTTGATGTTAAATAACAAGATTTATTTAGAGGGAAAGGTAATATCAGAATTAGAATTTAGTCATGAAATGTATGGGGAAGGGTTTTATACATTTTCAATGGAAGTTATGAGGCTTAGTGATTCAGTTGATATTTTAAATATAACAGTTTCTGAGAGACTAATAGCAAATATGGATTTATCAATAGGTAAGGAAATAATAGTTGATGGTCAATTAAGATCTTATAACAAATTTGTAGATGGTTCTAATAAGTTAATTTTAACAGTTTTTGCTAGAAACATAGAACCATGTATTGAAAGAAGTAAAAATCCTAATGAAATTTTCTTAGATGGATATATATGTAAGGAACCTGTTTATAGAACAACACCATTTGGAAGAGAGATTGCTGATGTATTATTAGCTGTAAATAGAGCTTATAATAAATCAGATTACATTCCTACAATAGCATGGGGAAGGAATTCAAGATTCTGCCAAAGCTTAGAAGTAGGAGATAATATTAGGGTATGGGGTAGACTTCAAAGTAGAGAATATCAAAAGAAAGTAAATGATACAGATGTAATTAAGAAAATTGCTTATGAAGTATCTGTTTCAAAAATGGAAAGAGTTCAAGAAGAGCAAGTTGAACCTATTATTGGAGTAAATGAACAAGAAGTGATGTAGAAATAAGGAGCTGTGTACCAGCTCCTTTATTTATGTATTTTATTTTCTTAAATCTTCTAAGATTTTTGTTTTATCTTTTGTGTGGTTATCAACGGATTTAATAATTTTAGCTGGACTACCAGCTACTACAACTCCTGAAGGAACGTCTTTAGTTACCACAGAACCAGCAGCAATTACGGATCCATTTCCAACTTTTACACCTTCTAATATTACTGCATTTGCTCCAACTAATACATCATCTCCTATTTCGCATGGAGATTTACTTGGAGGTTCTAAGACACCAGCTACTACAGCACCTGCACCTAAGTGAGATCTTTTACCGATTTTAGCTCTAGCACCAAGTACTGCATTCATATCTATCATAGTGCCTTCGCCAATTTCAGCTCCTATATTTATAACTGCTCCCATCATAATTACAGCATTTTTTTCTATTTTTACTCTATCTCTTATTATAGCGCCTGGCTCAATTCTTGCGTTTATATCTAAAAGACTAAGCATAGGTATAGCAGAATTTCTTCTATCATTTTCAATTCTAGAGTGATCTATCAAAGATTTATTACTTTCAATAAATTCATTAATTATATTTGCTTCACCAAATAAAATATAAAAATTATTATTTCCATACCATTCTATGTTATTTAAATCAGCTTTGCTTAAATCACCATTGATATAAGCTTTTACAGGTGTAGTTTTTACAGAATCTCTTATAAATCTTGCAATTTCATAAGGATCAGTTAAATCAGTATAATTCATAAAAAAATCCTCCCCAAATTAATAATAAGTTTTTAAAATTATATCAATATATTGGAAGTATATCAAGTGTTAGGAAGAGAGAAATATATTATTTGCATGAATATTATACTTAATGTAAAATCAATAAAAAGGAGTGATTATATTGAAACTAGAAAGAGGTTTAATTCAAGTTTATACAGGAGACGGAAAAGGAAAGACCACGGCAGCTATTGGGCAAGGGATTAGAGCCTATGGAAATGGGCTTAAAGTATATATGCTTCAATTCTTAAAAGGTGGAAAAACAGGAGAACTTTCCACTATAGATGAATTAGGAGAAAATTTTAAAATCTTTAGATTTGAAAAGCCTAAAGATTTTACTTGGAATTTAACAAAGGAGGAACTAGAGGATTTAAAATTAGAAATTAAAGAGGGATATAACTTTATATTAGAAGTTATTAAAGAAAATAAATGTGATTTACTTATTATTGATGAAATTATGGCAGTTTTATCAAATAAATTTCTAACACTTGAAGAAGTTTTGTATATTTTAGATAATAAGCCAGAAAGTATGGAAATTATATTAACAGGAAGAAATGTTCCAAATGAAATAATAGAAAAAAGTAATTTGGTAACAGAAATGAAATGTATTAAACATTATTTTGAAGAAGGAGTTCCTGCAAGAGAAGGAATAGAATTTTAAGCTATAGGGGGCTAACAAATGAATGAGAATTTAAATGAGATAAGGATGTCTGGGATAAGAAGATTTTTTAATAAAGTTAAAGATGTAGATGGGGCAATATCATTAACTTTAGGACAGCCTGATTTTAAAACACCTATTGAAATTAAAGATGGAATGATTGATGCAATAGAAAGTGAAAAAACAACATATACAGATAATTTTGGGCTTCTAGAATTAAGAAAAGAAATATCTAGTTATTTAAAGACCAAGGGAATTAATTATGACTATAATGAAATATGTGTAACTGTAGGTGGAAGTGAAGCTTTATTTTCATCTCTAATATCAGTAATTAATACAGGGGATAAGGTATTAGTACCTACACCTTCTTATCCAGCTTATGAAAATATTATTAAAATAGTAGGAGGAGAAGTTATAAACTATCAGTTAAATGATGACTTTTCCTTAAATTTCGAAATAATAGAACGACTTATAAAAGAAGAAAATATTAAATATATGATACTATCATATCCGTCTAATCCTACAGGTGCAATATTAAGT
>JAEZAL010000078.1 GCA_023427705.1 Bacillota bacterium
GCCTAACCTTTGGTATCTTAAATCAAAAATAAAATCTTTTCCATATTTAATAGGAATTCTATTATTTATTGATATTAATAACTGATTAATGTCTTTGACTACATATGATTTATTAGATGATAATCCCTTCAATCCAATCTTAAATTCAGCTGTTATATTATTTTTTATTCCTATTCTATTTATATAAACTTCTAGTTTTATTTCCTCTTTATTTTCTTCTTCTAATAATAAATTTAAAATATTATCATTAGATTTAAAAACCTTTTTATTTTCAATATTGTTTTCAAACCTTTCTTTAATCTCTTTTCTGTTATCTAGTTCTTCTAAAAATCTATAAAACATTGCAGCTAAATGCTTACAAACATAATTCTCTTTTCTGAACTCATTTTTTTCATAATCACCACATGTGCAATAAGTAGAAATTAAAGTTTTACTTTTAACATCTACTTCTATACTGTTAATATATGTACTAAAAAAATCTTCAGATAACACTTCTGAATTAACGTGAATTAGTCCTTCATCATAATACATTTTGAAATTAGAAACTAAGTCATTTTCTATAATCTTCTTACTTGCCAATATATTTTTTTCACTTATATATTTTTTATTCTTTTTTAATAATGCATCTTTTATCATATTACTCACCTTAAAAACAATATTCTTTTATTATAACAAAAAGAAGTGGTTTTATCCACTTCACAAAACTTTCTATATTGGCTTCTCTCCATAGAAGAAAAGTTTTACTAGCATAATAGAAGAATAACTTAAATCGAAGAATTCATTATATTCCTTTATTACTTCACTTAATCTAGGATCATTTTCTAATCCCTTATCAAAATTATATCTGAAATTTTCTTTTCCTAAAATATCACTATGATTAATTACTGATTCTATATTCAAATTTTTAAATTTAAGCATTCTTAATAATGTAAGTATACTTCTACCTATATCTCGATTTCCTTTTAATGAAGATTGATATTTTGCTAAATCTGTATTTAAATTTTTTATTAAATCACTTTTAGGGAAGGTTAATCCCCATAGTTCACTATCTACATCTATTATTATGACTTTTCCTCCTGGCTTTAATATTCTATAGATTTCTTTTAGTGCTACTATTGGCTCTTTTAAATGTTGTAATACAAATCTAACTATTATTGTATCAAAATATTCATTAGGAATTGAACTATCTGTTATATCGTCATTTATAAAAGTAACCCTTCCTTTATAATCTTTACTTAACATATTATTTGAATAATTAAGTAATGCTTCATCAATATCCATTGAAACTACTTCTGAATTAATAAAATTATCTAATAAAATTTTAGTATAGAATCCAGGACCACTACCAATTTCTAAAATCAAACTGCTATCATTTACACCTAGATTCCTAAGCATTTTTATTTCTCTATCAGCTCCTAGATTTGCTTGTTTTTCTAGCCTTTTTATTTCTCTTTGGAAGCCAATTTGTTTATATATATCACTATACGGCATTATTTTTCTCCTATGAGTAATTACTTAATACAGTATATACTTTCAAATTAACATTTGTTCTAAAAAAGGACTCTTAGTTTATTAACTAAAAGTCCTTCTTATTTAATCTACTGATTTTAATGATTCAACCATTTTAACTTTCTTTAATTTATAGAACAAAACTATATTAACTAAAACAGAAAATGCTATAGTTATTAAAGCTGAAATAACGTAACTAAGTAAATTAATATTTCTTCCAAACATCATATTGTCTATTTCAACAGTTAACATAATAAACCTATGAAGTAATACACCTAGAATAGATCCAAATAGAATTCCGAGTATTGTTAATATAACATTTTCCCTATAAATATAGGCTGATACTTCTTTATCATAGAATCCTAAAACTTTTATGGTTGCTATTTCTCTAATTCTTTCACTAATATTTACATTTGTTAAATTGTATAAAACAGTAAATGCTAATGCACCAGCTGAAACTATAATTACTATTATTACATAATTTAAACTAGTTATCATATTATCAAAATTTTCTCTAATGTTATCATTAAATGATACTCCGTTTACTATTCCTTTTTCCATAATACTCATAGAGAAATCATCTTTATTTTGAATATCTTCTGTATTCGCTATTATGGAGTTATACATAACATCTTTATCAAATACTTCCTTGTAGTACTTAGGTGACATATAAGCATAATTTAATGTATAATTCTCAGTAATTCCAGAAACTAGCATAGAATATTCTTTATTGTTAACTTTAATTTTAACTTCTTCGCCAACCTTAACTTTTGCTTGTTTAGCAGCTTTTTCAGTTAGTATTATTCCATTATCATTTAACTTTAATTTCTCTTTGGTAGTTCTATTTACAAAATTAATGAAACTATCAATTTCTCCTATATCTTCAGGTACAATTATGTAAATATCCTTATCTGTATTATCAGTCTTTAATTTACCACTTTCTGAAGATATCATAAGAATTTGATCTATTTCATTTAAATTATTCAATTCATCTTTCAATTCATTTTTTTCTAATTTACTTGCATCTTTATCTATATTAATAGTTAAATTATATTTAAATATATCACCAAATTGCTTATCTACAATTGTCTTTATAGAATCTTTAATTCCATATCCAGTTACAAGCAATGCAGTACAGCCTGCTATTCCGAAAACAGTCATAAAGAATCGTTTCTTATACCTAAATATATTTCTAACAGTTACTTTACCTATAAAGCTTAATTTGTTCCATATAAAGCCTACTCGTTCAACTAAAATTCGCTTTCCTTCTTTTGGGGCTTTAGGTCTCATTAACATTGCTGGAGTTTCCACAAGCTCCTTATAACAAGCTAACATTGAAGAAATAGTAGTTACTGAAATAGATACTATAGTTATTATAATAGCAATAGGTATATTAAACTCAAGTTGTGTTTTTGGTAAAATATACATTATTCCATAAGCATCAATAATAACTGTTGGGAATACAGTGTATCCTATTGAAAGACCTACGATACTTCCTAAAAAGCTAGCTGTAAATGAATAAATTATATATTTCAAAGCTATTTTATTTTTAGAATACCCTAGTCCTTTTAACGTTCCTATATTTACTCTTTGCTCATCTACCATTCTAGTCATAGTAGTTAAACATACTAACGCTGCTACTAAGAAGAAAAATATCGGAAATACCTTTGCTAATTTATCTATACTATCAGCATTATTCTTATAATCAACATAAGAGTAATGACTATTTCTATCTAATACATACCAACTTGGTTCCTCTATAGCTTTTATATCATTTTCAGCTTTTATTATCTTTGCTTCTGCTGATGCTATTTCTTTATCAAATTTTTCTTTTGATTCTTCATATTCTTTTTTACCATTTTCTAATTCTAACTTACCATTTTCTAATTCTAATTTTGCACTTTCAAATTGATTTTCAGCTTCAATTTTACTATTTTCTAACTTTGCTTTATTTTCTTTAAGTAAAGCTTGTGCATCATTTAATTCTTTTTCTTTTGCTTGAATTTGTTCCTCTGCTTCTCTCATTTTTGTTTCTGCAGATGTTATTTCATTTTCTATATATATGATTCCTTTATTTAATTCATCTCTTGTCTTATATAATGAAGTTAATTCACTTCTTATTTGATTTTTTTCCTCTTCTGATAAATTATTATCTTTTATTGCCTTTTCTTTTTCAGCAATGCTATTATCTAAATCTTTTTTATTATTTTCTAATGTTTTTAAAGTTTCTTTACCTGTTTTTAGAAGAGTTTCAGCATTTGCTTTTTCTTCATTTAATGTTTGTTTACCTGCTTCTAATTGAGCTCTACCACTATCAATTTTAAATTGGCCTAAGGAAATTTCATTTTCAGCTTGAACTATTGTTATTTTATAATCTGTTTCCTTTTTTAATAATTCTTCTTTACCAGTTTCAATAGCCTTTTCTGCATCTTCTAACTGCTTCTTTGCATCATTAAGCTTTTCTTCGCCATTTTTCTTTTCTTCATTTAACTTATTCTTACTTTCATCAAGTTTTTTATTTGCTTCATTAATAATTTCTTCATATCTTATTCCTGCACGTTCATCACCTAATGTTTCTAAAGATATCTTAACTGTATCTATTAAATCAAAATATTTATCAGAAAAGCTATTAAATTCTTTAGCACCATTTATTGTTACATATGCTTCAGTGTACGCAGGAATTTTAAAATTATCTAAAGGAACTACAATATAACTAGAAATCTTACCATTGCCTATGTTAGTTGTACCTTTTTCATTAGATAAATAGTAAGGTGTTTGCACTTTTCCAACAACTTCGTATTCAGTATTTTCAAGACTTTCACTTAAGTCTTCACTGCTTCCTGATTCTAATTTAATTTTGCTACCAATAGATATATCTAAATTATTAATTTTCCCTTCCTCTATTACACATTCATATGAATTTTCAGGTAATCTTCCATCTACTAAAGTATACTTGTTGACATAATTGCTATCATCTAATGGTAACCCCATTAACTTAACAACTACTTCTGAAGATCCAACCTTTGTAATGACATCTAAAGAGTATGTTGCAAATACATCCTCTACACCATTTACTTTTTTTATTGATTCAATATCCTCATCTGTAAAACCTAATGTAGAATATAAAGTTAAGTCCATAAAATTATTGTCATCATAATATTTATCTGCTGTTTTTTTCATATCTATGGGAGCAACTTTTACACCTGAAAAAAATGCTACTCCTAAAGCAATAATTGCAAAAATAGAAAAAAATCTTCCTTTAGATTTTTTAATATCTCTTACTACATCTTTAAAAAATGCATTTTTCATTTTACCATTCAATCCTTTCTACTGGAGTTGGATTGTCATTTAAAGTAACACTTTCAATAATTCCATTTTTAACTTTTATTACTTTATCCCCCATAGGTGTTAAGGCAAGGTTATGTGTAATTATTATAACTGTCATATTACGTTCTCTACACGTATCTTGTAACAACTTTAAGAT
>JAEZAL010000099.1 GCA_023427705.1 Bacillota bacterium
GTATTAGCCCCCTCTGTTTTTTGATAAGCTTCATTTACTATTTTATTAGTAATATTTTTATCTTGAGATTTTGGAATATCTTTATTTAAAATATTTTTTTCTAATGATATTCCCTTATTATCTATAATTTTATTAATATTTTCTTTTATAGAATTACCTTCATTAGGCACAGCTTCTTTAACCTCTGGTAAAGCACTACTCATATTCTCTAAAAGCTTTATAATATTATTTTCACTTTTAAAAATAGCATTATATCCTTTTATATTTTCTTTATTTAAATCTATATTATTCTCAAAGAACAAGAGAATATCTGACTTTGATAAAGTCTTTAATTCATTAAAAAATTCTTTTAGAACATTTTTTATCTTATTTCCTTCAATACTATTTTCATCTATATCATTACTTAGTAAGTATTTAGCTATAAATTCATTTGCTTCATTTGGATTTTCTTGAAGCTTATCTAAAAATTGAATTAACCCCTTTATCTCTTTTATATTTTCTTTAGTAAGAGGAATATTAAACTTAACCATATCCTTAAGTAAATTAATATCTTTATTACTTAAGCCCTCTTTTAAAATTATTTCGTTAAATTCACCTTGAATTAATTCTGATTCCTTTATATTCGAAGATACAATTTTTAATTTTAGCTTTCCATCTTCAAAGCCTTCTACTTGGAACTTATGAAAGCCTCTACCTAATGAATCTATATCCCCATCTATTTCTGCTTCAAATTCCCAACCATCTATTAATCTTATAGTAGCATCTTCGCTGCCTTCTTTTTTAATTATCTTTCCAGAAAACTTTTCTCCAATATCGAATGTGAGTTTACTAGATATTTTTTTATTATTTACATTATAGCTATTTCCTATATTAAATATTCCTGGCATATTACCACCCCCCGTAACCCTTTCTAATTAGTTATAATATCGAGTACTTTTATATCTTTCTTAATAGAATGGATATCGGAAATAACTTGGAAATATCATTATTATCTTTAGAAATTTCTTCAGAGTATTATTAAATTATAGAAATATTGGAGGTTATAAAATGAAAAAAGGACTTATTCAGAATTTATTATTTATATTTGTTTTATCTAATTCACTTTTGCTTATTTCTTGTGGTAATACATCAAAAAAAATTACTATAAGTGAAAATACCCAAGAAGAAATATCTTTAGAAGAGAATGAAATTATAAAATATATAGCTACTGGAGAAAAACTACTAGATGAAGGTAATTTACAAGAAGCAAAAGAAAATTTTGATAAGTCAATTACTTTTGATAAAAGTAATAAAGATACTTATTTAAGAATAAAGGATAAATATCTTTCTATGAACAAAATAGATGAAGCTTATAACATTATTAAAACAGCAATAGCAAATAATGTTGATGTTGAAAATATGAAGCTAATATTAAAAGAAATATCATCAAAATTTGAATTAATTAAATTACCATTTAAAGTTTATCAAGATAGCAATTATTCATTACCTAATGAAGTTAACATTAATGTATATGATACTTCAGTATCAATTCCAATTACTTGGGATACTAATACTGTTGATACTAATAATTTAGGTACTTTCACCTATGAAGGTTATAACGATGACTATGGGAGAAAAGTTATAGTTGAATTAACAGTTGTTGAAAATGTTTATGATAAGCAAATAGGTTCTATAAAAAAAATATATTCAGTTAATGGTAAAACTTATATCGATGTTGATTTAGTAGAATTTTATTCTGGCTTAGAAACTGCCTTACCAGAAGCAATTAAAGATAATAAAGCTCCTATTAATGAAAATGGAGAATACTTTATTCCTAACGGAATTTATATAAGAAACAAATACAGTAAATTAACAACCTATGAAGTATCCAGTAACTGTCTTCTACAGATATTACCTATGGACTATTTAAACTTAGGATATGATACAAAATATATTGAAAATTTACCTCCTCTTAATCCTATTTCATTTGCTGAATTTAAAGAATTTATTACGGAGAGAAATAAAATTTTCTTAGAAGAAGATCCAAAGTATCGCAATTATACATTAACTGATAGAGAAACATTATGTTGGATTGAACTTAAAAATGGTGTTGCTATTTCAATTTATAGACAGCATACACCTTAATTTATAGGAGGAAAGCATTCCATGAAAAATTTAATAAAATATAAACTTATATTAATAATAATTATTTTTACTGCCTCACTACTTTCTTGTGTAGATACAACTAAAAAGGTTACAGTAGCAAATAATACTGAAGATGAAATTTTAGTTGAAGAAAATATTTCTAAAGAACTTATTTATAATGGAAGTAGACTTCTTTCTGATAAAAAATATGATGAAGCTATGGCAAATTATAATAAAGCAATTGAATTAGATAAATCAAATAAAGAGTTATATTTAGAAATTAAAGATATTTATTTAGAAGCTAATAGATTTGATGATGCTTACTTTATTACAAAAGCAGCTATTTCTAATAATATAGATATTGAAAATATGACTAAAATAGCCAAAGATATATCAGATAAGCTTGAAGTTATTAAAGTAAATGAAAATGTTGAACAATATGCTGAATACTACTTTCCTAAAAATGTATCTACAAATATAAATGGAAAATCTGTCTCTTTGCCAATAAAGTGGGATTATTCTAAAGCTGATACAAATACACCAGGAACCTTTGAATATTATGGCTATAACGAAGAGTATGGTAGAAAAGTTCAAGTTACTTTAACAGTAACTGAAGTAATATATGATAAACAAATTGGATCTATTAAAGATATCTATACTGTTGATGACAAAACTTATATTGATGTAGATTTAGTAGAATTCTATTTAGGTGGAGAAATTGCTCTTAAAGAAGCTCTTAAAGATAATATGGATCTTCATGTTAATGAACAAGGTATTCAGTATATACCTAATGGATACTATATTAGAAACAACTATAGTACTATAACAACTTATGAAGTTTCAAGTAATTGTAGTTTTCAATTATTACACCATGACTTCGTTGAAGTTTTAGGATCAAACCCTGATTATCCAGGTAATTCTTCCATAAATATTATAGCTTCATTTGATAACTTTAGAAACTATATTGATTTAAGTAATCCTATAGATATTGGTGATTTAAATATGAATACCGATAAACCAATAACTAATAGAGGAACATTATGCTGGATTGAGTTAAAAAATAATGTAGCCTATTCTATCTACAGGCAATATACACCTTAAATTATAAATGTAGAATGTAAAATGTAGAGTGTATAATTATTTTTAAAAAATTCTTAAAGAGTTTTTATTGTCACTCTGC
>JAEZAL010000130.1 GCA_023427705.1 Bacillota bacterium
ATAGAAGGAGAACCATGTAGATATGATGGTGCTATGATAAAAGATTCTTTTATAAGTAAATTAAAATCTTATGTAAATGCTATAGAAATATGCCCAGAAGTTGGAATAGGTTTAGCTACTCCTAGAGATAGTTTAAGATTAATAGGAGATGGAAGTGTTGTAAATTTAGTTTGCTCTAAAACAGGAGAAAATTTAACTGATAAGATGATTAATTTATCAAATGATTTTTTCAAAAGTATTGATAAGAATAAGATACAAGGTATAATATTAAAGGGAAGGTCTCCCTCTTGTGGTATAAAGGATGTTAAATTATATAATGGTATTGGAAAAAGCAGTATTATAAATAGAAATACTAGTGGGATTTTTGCAAAAAAGTTAATGGAAGAGTTCGGAGATATTGCTATTGAAGATGAAGGAAGGTTAACAAATTATAATATTAGAGAAAAGTTTTTAACTTCTCTTTATGCAAATTACAACTTTAGTAAGGTTGAAGAAATGAAAAGTGTAAATGAGCTTATTAAATTTCAAAAACAATATAAGTATTTATTAATGGCATATAGCCCAGCAAGGCAGAAAGAACTAGGAAAAATAGTTGGGTCAGCTACAAAATTAAATATAGAAGATTCCATAAAAGAATATAAATATGTATTATCAAAAGCATTATCTATTAGCCCAAGACCAATGAGGAATGTAAATATGTTATTACATTTATTTGGATATTTTTCCAAAGAATTAACTAAGGAAGAAAAAGCATTTTTTTTAGATACCCTAGAGAAATATCAAAATAAAAAAGTTCCATTTTCATTGCCATTAACTATTATTAAATCATGGGCTATAAGGTTTAATAATGAGTATCTTTTAGAGCAAAAAATTTTTGAAAGCTTTCCTATAGAACTAGTTGAGGTTACGGATTCAGGTAAAGGTGTATAAAATGTTATTTAGTGTACATCCTATAGTTGTAAGTTGATTTATAGGAGGAGTTAAAATGAAGAATAAACCTGATGATAGAAGCGATAATGTAGAAAGAATACAAGAAAACATAAATAATGTAATTGAAAACATTAATTTAGCAAATGATATGATTGAAAAAACTGATGATCAAAAAGCAGTTAATGATTTAGAAGAAAGAAATCAAAGAAGAGAAAAGGCTTTAAATGCGCTTCGTAAGGAAATTAAAGATGAAGCAATAGCAAGTGAAATTAGATCAGAATTAAACTCAAATAACAATTCATATAAATAATTAAAAAATACAAAGACTATGGATAAATATGTTATTCATAGTCTTATTTTATGCTAATATTAATAATATAATATAAATTTATAAAGGGAGCTGATATTGTGGAGTACAAAGTTTTTGGTGAATCAATTGTTTTGAGATTAGAAAAAGGTGAAGAAGTTATTGAATCAATAAAATTTCTTTGTGAGAAAGAAGATATTAAGGTAGGTTCAATTTCAGGGATAGGTGCTAGTAACAATATAGTTATTGGATTATTTAAAGTGGATGAAAAGAAATATTATTCAAATACTTTTGAAGAGGATTTTGAAATTACAAATTTAACAGGAAATATTACTAGGATGAATGGAGAAGTATATTTACATATACATGGAACTTTTGCAGATATAGAAGGAAAGTGTATAGGTGGACATTTAAATAAGGCAGTAATAAGTGCAACATGTGAAATTATAATTAATAAGATAAACGGGGATATAGACAGAAAATTTAGTGATGAAATAGGACTGAATTTGATTAAATTTTAGAAAAGTTAGTTTTTAAATATAATAAAAAATTATGAAAATTTAGAAAATTATTAGAAAAATATATTGACATAAATTTAATATCAAGGTATTATTATATCAATAAAGAAATTGATAATTATTATCAATTGATTAATAAGGATGAATTGATTTAATTCATTTTTCTCATTATTATGGACTAACCCCTAAAAAAAATGAATCCTAGAAGTGGTAGGATTCTTTTTTTGTTTAAAAATATTATTTTGATGTATGAATTTTAATTGATGTATTTAATAAAGGTAAGTAATGTTTATTAAATGCTATTGGATATTTATCATCTTTATATATAGATTCTTCAATTAAATAATATTGTTTTTCAGAAGAAATAGAGTATTTCTTAGTTGCAAATTTACCTGAAGATGAAAATTTAACATCTATAGAACTACAGACACATTTATTGTAAATATCATTTTCTATAAAATTAAGCAAACTATTACTATCATTTAGATCTATATCAAAATTAGATATAGTTTCAATAGGAATAATGGTAAAAGTATATGCAACAGCATTTCCATTACTCATATACCATCTATCTATACTTACTGTAGCAACAGTCTTTTTGCCTAAAATTTCTATGAAATAATCAGATGGAGGTTCTATATGAAAGTTCATTTCTACAAAATCTATTTTATCTTCTAAGGATTTGTATATTATATGTCCAAATCTTTCAAGTCCGATATTTTTATTTTTTTGATTTTTTACTATAAAGTTTCCTTTGCCACGAATATTTTTTATTAAGCCATCATCTTGTAATAATGAGAGTGCTTGACGTAAAGTAGTCCTACTGACACCTAATTCTTTAGCTAAATCAGGTTCTGAAGGAAGTCTATAATTATCAGGAAAATCCTCTTCTTTTATCATTTTAAATAACGTATTATATACTTCAACATATCTTAAATTTTTTGTTTTTTTCATAATATCAGAATTAATCATAATGAAATCCTCTCTATAGAAATAGACAAGTTTAATACAAGTCTCTTTTGTTTATTATAACATAATTATAGAGTTAATTATCAAATTTTTCTAATAAAATATCAATAAAATGCAATGGTGAAAACGTTGACCGATATTAGGGGTTGTAGTATTATAAATATATATAATAGACAAGTTAAAGACAAGTTTTATAATATATAATATATTATTGTGCTATAATATAATTAAGTTGGAATTTAAATAATTAAATCATAGCAAATAATTAATAATATATTTATATAGTCTTTAAGTGAATTTGAAAGGAGTAATAATATGAAAAAATATAAAAGAATTTTTACAATTGTAATAGATTCATTAGGCGTTGGAGAGATGGAAGATGCAAGAGAATATGGTGATGTAAATGTTGATACACTAGGCCATATAGCAGAGTCAGTAGAATCTTTTAATGTACCTAACCTTGAAAAGATGGGTATTGCTAATTTACGTCCAGTAAAACATTTAAAAGCACAAGAAAAGCCATTAGGATATCAAATGAAAATGAAAGAAGCTAGTACTGGTAAGGACACTATGACAGGTCACTGGGAAATAGCAGGATTACACATTACTAAGCCATTTCAAACTTTCACTGACACTGGATTCCCACAAGAATTACTTGATGAGTTAACTAAAAGAACAGGACATAATATAGTAGGAAACAAAAGTGCTAGTGGAACAGAAATATTAGATGAATTTGGTGAACATCAAATGAAGACTGGAGATATGATAGTATATACTTCAGCAGATTCAGTTTTACAAATATGCGGACATGAAGAAACATTTGGATTAGAAGAATTATATAGATGCTGTGAAATTGCAAGAGAACTTACTCTAAAAGA
>JAEZAL010000173.1 GCA_023427705.1 Bacillota bacterium
TAAATCCTAGTATTCCAAGTATTACTCCAATTACACTATTTAAACCATCCACTCCTGGAAAAACTGAAAAAACAGATCCTAGAATAAATCCAAAAATCAATATATAAGTTTGTTCTGGGAATTTAATTAATAGCATTTCTATTATTCTTGCAGTTACTAGTGTTCCAAATATTCCGCCTAAAACAATTGCTATTAAAATTGGAATATTAAACTGTACCAATGCTGTTATTACTGTATTATACAGTCCTAAAACATAAAGCATAAATGATCCACTTATTCCTGGTAAAATAAGTGCCACTGCTACAACTACCCCGCCAATAAAAAGCCAAATAAAATTAAACAAGCTAAGTGATGTTATTATTGATGACACATCATTATTAGGGGTTCCCATCATTAAAACTATTGCCATCCCTAAAACCAGATACACTAAACTCTTTTTATTAAAACCTTTTACTGTGGCTTTTCTAAACATAAGTGGTGCTCCACCTAGTATTACACCTATAAATAAATATCCAACAGGAATAGGATAGCTATCAAATAAGGTTTTTACTATATTACTAAATAAAAAAATTCCTACAACTGCACCAATACCAACTTCTAATAATAATTTATATTGGTTTCTAAAGTCTTTTAAAATGTTATTAACTGCATGCAGCAATTTATCATATACTCCTAAAATCATTGCTATAGTTCCTCCACTAACACCTGGAACTATTTGAGATATACTAAATGCTACTCCCTTTAGAATATTCTTCACGGAGTTCATATCATCACCTCAACTGTATCTATTATATTATGAACATAATATCATAATATATTTTCATATGTACCGTTTTAAGAAATATTTAATATTTTCTTCATTTTTATCTATTCACTATTTTCTTCTATTATATTCTTATAATGATATAATAAATATTATTATATTTTATAAAAGGACTGATATTATTGTTAAAACTTATTTACTTTATGAAGGATTATAAAAAAGAAGCTATTCTTGGTCCAATTTTTAAATTAATAGAAGCTATATTAGAACTATTCATACCAATAGTAATGGCAAAAATAATTGATGTTGGTGTAGCTAATAGGGATATAAATTATGTTTTAAAAATGGGTGGATTATTAATACTTTTAGGTGCAATAGGTCTTGGTTTTGCTCTAGTATGTCAATATTATGCATCCATTGCTTCACAAGGTGCAGGAACTTCTATTAGAAGTGAACTTTATAAACATATTAATAACCTTTCTCATACTGAAATTGATAAAATAGGGACTCCTACTCTTATGACAAGGCTAATTAATGATATTAATCAAATACAAACAGGTATAGCAATGTTAATTAGACTAGGAACTAGAAGTCCATTTGTAATTATAGGCTCAACAATTATGGCATTTATGCTTGACTTTAAGCTTGCTATAATATTTTTAATAACTACTCCTCTTATAGCTCTTGTTATTTATCTAGTTATGAGTAAATCTCTTCCTTTATATAAAGTTATTCAAGGAAAATTAGATAATCTATCATTAATTACAAGAGAAAACCTTGAAGGTGTAAGAGTTATTAAAGCCTTCTCTAAAGAGGAAACTGAAAAGGAAAGATTTAAAAATGCTACCACTTCGCTAACTGAAACCAATATAAAAGTAGGTAAAATCTCTGCATTATTGAATCCTATAACTTACATAATTATGAATTTATCTGTAATTGCAATTTTATGGTTTGGCGGTATAAGAGTTAATATAGGTTCATTGACTCAAGGAGAAGTAATTGCATTTGTAAATTACATAACTCAAATTTTACTATCATTAATAGTATTTTCTCAATTAATTGTTATTTTAACTAAGGGTGCTACTTCTGCTAATAGAGTTCTAGAAATATTAAATATTGAATCCTCTATTAAAGATAAGGAAAATACTACTTTTAATAAAGGTAATTTATCTTCTCCACTAATAGAATTTAAAAATGTATCTTTTTCTTATGAAGATTCTAATGAATACTCATTAAAAGATATCAATTTAATTATAAATAAAAATGAAACAATAGGTATAATTGGTGGAACTGGCTCTGGTAAATCTACTTTAATAAATCTTATTCCAAGATTTTATGATGCTACTAATGGACAAATACTTATAAAATGTATAAATACTAAAAATTATAATCTAAAGGATCTTAGAAAATTAATAGGAATAGTTCCACAAAAAGCTGTTTTATTTAAAGGTAGTATTTTAGATAACTTAAAATGGGGAAATGAAGATGCTACTATAGATGATATAAAAGAAGCCTTAGAAATATCTCAATCTAGTACTTTTGTAAATTCTTTAAAAGATAAATATAAATCAGAAGTTTTACAAGGTGGTAAAAACTTTTCTGGTGGTCAAAAACAAAGACTTACTATTGCTAGAGCTTTAATATCTAAACCAGAAATATTAATATTAGATGATAGCTCTAGTGCTTTAGATTTTGCAACTGATGCTGCATTAAGAAAAGCTTTAAAAGAAAAAACTAAAAATATGACAGTTTTAATAGTATCTCAAAGAGCAAG
>JAEZAL010000204.1 GCA_023427705.1 Bacillota bacterium
GGTGTAGTTAAACAATATGTAGGTAATTATAGTGATTATATTCTTTACAGAGAATATGAAAAAGTAAATGAGACCGTAATTAATACTAATGATAATAATAAAAAACAACAAGATAAGAGTTATAAAAGTAAAGATACTAGACCAAAATTCACATTTAAAGAACAAAAGGAATTTGATGAAATCTATGCTGTTATTGAAAAATTAGAAAATAACATTACTGAAGTAGAAAATAAGATAAATAAAAATGCTACTAATTATGGAGCTTTAAATGAGTTGATAAAAGAAAAAGAAGCGCTAGAAGAGGAACTTCTTATGAGATACGAAAGATTAGAGTATTTAGAAGATATAGACAGACAAATAAAAGAGTATAAGAAAAGCTAAAAATCATTCTTTTAAGATTAGGTTAATTATAGTATAATCTATGTGTAATATTACTATACACGACTGTAAGGAGATGCAAAATGAAAAAATTAATTAAAGCTTTAAGTCTTTCATTATTATGTACTACTTTTGTAGCTTGTTCTGGAGCTAAATCTAATGGTACAGAATTAAAATCAGGATTAACAGCTAAAGATGTTGTTACAAAAGTAGAAGAGAAAGCACCTATGCAAATGCCTATGGAATTAGATGAAGAAATGGCTAAAGATTTAGCTAACCTTAACATGGAAGAGGTTGAAGATTTCGCTATTACTAAAGCAGCTATAATGAATTCAGCTGATATTGCTGCAGTAGTTAAAGCTAAAGATGGTAAAATTGAATCAGTAAAGGCTTCATTACAACAAATGCTTGATACAGAAAGAGATAATGCATATTTACCAGATCAAAAAGAAAAAATAGAAAATGCTATTTTAACTGAAAAAGGTAATTACGTTATTTTATTAGTTAATGCAGATGTTAAAGCAGCTGAAGAAGCTGTTAATGAATGCTTTCAATAATTAAAGATTTAAGAGCTAGGTAGGATATTTTCTTATCTAGCTTTTTTAGAAAGGATATTATGGTATTTAGTAGCTTAATTTTTATATTTAGATTTTTACCTATTTTTTTAATAGTATATTTTTTTACACCTAAAAATTTTAAAAATTTAACTTTACTTATATTTAGTTTATTATTTTATAGTTTTGGAGAACCAAAGTATTTTATACTTATGATAGCATCAATACTAGTTGATTATTTTGTATCAATTGCAATAGAAAATAATTTTAATAATAAGAGTAAATGTAGATTATTGCTTTCAATTTCAGTGTTTTTCAACATGGGAATGCTATTTTTCTTTAAGTATTTTAACTTTTTTATTGATAATATAAATTTAATATTTTCTACATCCTTTAAAGAATTAAATTTATCATTGCCTTTAGGAATAAGCTTTTATACTTTTCAAACTCTATCATATACAATTGATGTTTATATGGGAAAGATTAAAGCAGAAAGAAATATAATTGACTTTGGTGCTTTTGTTTCTTCATTTCCTCAACTTATTGCTGGGCCTATAGTAAAATACACAGATATTAATAAAGAAATTAAAAATCGTAAGTTTTCTTTTGATAATATTGAGTTAGGATTAGAAGAGTTTGTAATAGGGTTAGGTAAAAAAGTATTAATAGCTAATAATATAGGTATGCTTTGGACTGAAATATATAGTAAAAATATAAATGAAATTTCAATGCCATTAGCATGGATAGGAATATTAGCCTTCTCCTTTCAAATATATTTTGATTTCAGTGGATATTCATCAATGGCAATTGGCCTTGGTAAAATGTTAGGGTTTAATTTCCCAGCTAACTTTAATTTCCCATATATATCAAGAAGTATTAGTGAGTTCTGGAGAAGATGGCATATAACATTAGGTTCATGGCTAAAGGAATATGTTTATATACCTTTAGGTGGTAATAGAGTAGGGAAGCTAAGACTGATTTTAAACCTTCTGATATTATGGTTTTTAACAGGATTTTGGCATGGAGCAGAATACACATTTATATTATGGGGCCTATATTTCTTTGCACTAATATCGTTAGAAAAAATATTTTTATCTAAATTTCTTGATAAAAACAAGATATTTTCTCATGTATACACAATCCTTTCCTTATTAATTGGGTGGGTTATATTTGCAATAGATAAAGTGAATTTATTAGCTATTTACTTAGGTAGAATGTTTTCTTTTAACTTTACTTTTGATTGGATATACTACTTAAATAATTATATAATAGTTTTTGTTTTATGTTTTATATGTTCAACACCATTAATATTAAGGATATATATGAAAATGAATAAATCTATTAGAACACTAACTATTATTACTATTTTCCTATTATCAATTGCGTATTTAGTAGATAGCACATATAATCCGTTTTTATATTTTAGATTTTAACAGGAGTTATTGAAGTATGAAAAATATAATAAAATATCCTATAAGTTTATGTTTGATTATAATAATTTTATTAATAAGTTTAATAGATATTTTTAATAAAGATATACTTTTTTCTACATTTGAAAATAGATCTTTAGCTCAAAAACCTAAATTCTACTATAATGATTTTGCAAGTGGAAGATTCTTTAATAATTATGAAAGGTATTTAAATGATCAATTTTTATTAAGAAATACATGGATAAATGTAAAGTCAGCTTCAGAATTTGTATTAAGAAAAAAAGAGAATAATGGAATTATTTATGGAGATAATAACTTCTTATT
>JAEZAL010000221.1 GCA_023427705.1 Bacillota bacterium
GTATCTATTATATTATAGCTTTTTACTCTGTTTTATCTGAATGTTGATTATTATATTTTTTTAGCTAAGGTATAAGGAGGGAATAAATATTGTTAAAAGTTATTGATTATATGAAGGACATCTATAATTTAGATTCATACGAAATCAAGCAAGTCTCCGGGCATGATGGAGGACGTAACTTGGTTTTTGTTTGCAGTCAGAACGGAGAAAATAAGTATATTCTTCGTGTTTCGTTGCTGGGTGACAGGAAAGAAAAGGATTATCTCGCAGAAATAGAATTTGTTCATTATCTTGCACAAAACGGAGCGTCGGTTGCTGATGTTTTTCCTTCTGTTAATGGCAAGTATGTGGAGTGTGTTTCTTGTGATGGTAAAGAGAACTATATCAGTCTTTTTGCTTATGCAAAAGGAATGTTGATTTCTGACAATGGCTATCGTTATAGAGAAGGTGCACCCCTTACTGAATATTTTTATAATACAGGTAAAACCCTGGGCAAAATCCATAGACTTTCGAAGTGTTTTTCTCCTACTTACCATCGCGAAAAATACTTCACCAAGTACAATATGGACTATATCAATGGTTTGATTCCTGCTAATTATACGGAACTTAAGGATGCTATTTCAGAAAGATTCGATGCGTTCCATGCGCTTCCGATGAATGAAAATAACTTTGGCCTTGTTCACTTTGACTTTAGTGACGGTAATTATCATATCAATATGGAAACCGGAGAATTAACGGTATTTGATTTTGATAATTGCATGTATTGTTGGTATATGTTTGACCTTGCAAACCTTTGGACACACGGTGTAGGTTGGTATCAATTTGAAACAGATGCAGAAAAACGAATGAAATATATGGAACAGTATTTTAATACCATTCTTGAAGGATACAACAAAGAAACAGAGGTATCCGATGCTCTCTTGAAGCAGCTGCCGCTGTTCATTGACATGGTACTTATCGAAAACATTGTGGATGAGTTTGAATGTTGTTGTCGCCAAGGGGAAGAAATTGATTACAAATATATTGAAGATGCTGCAGAATGCTTAATCAAAAAGATCCCATATGCCGGGTTTGGTATCAATTAGTGACTGCCTTTTGATGGCATATGAAGTTAATAAATTCAATTTGCAACTTAGATTCTATTCACAATCTTCTTTAATAACTATTTGTATTATATTCAAAATTTATAAGGGGGAGAATTTTTGAAGAATAAAAAATTTGCATATGTAGTTTTGTTAGTATTTTTAATTTTAACTTTTGTTTCCTGCTCCTATACCCCAAGCACTCCAATAAAATATACTACTTACGGAGGTTCATTTTCAAAATTAGAAGCAGAAACTATTGCTGTGGATATAGAAAATAAGTCAAGTCAGGGATTTTATGCTTCACTTGATTTTAACTTAACTGAGGGGCAAGTTGATTGGGAAATCATAAGTCCTGAAAATAAATCAGTTTTTAAAGGATATGTACTCTATGAAGATGGAAAGGTATATCGTCAATTAACTTATCCATTAAATTATTTAAGTGGAACTCTTAACCTCAAAGAAGATGTAAAAGATGAAATTGATAAAAACGGAAATATAATACATATTCCTGACTTTGATTATCTTCAATTTGAAGTTGGTAATAAAGCTGGTATGTATAAACTTAATTTAAAACCAATAAATGCAGACGGAAGTTATGAAATAATTTGGAGTGATAAACTACCAATCAAATAATAATTGGACAAGTGAATTTAATTTGACAATATTAAACTATTACACATAGTGTTATCATGAAAGATATTGTATTGCTGTGACTTGGAGCCTGCGACGGAACAAGCAATATAATATCTTTCACGAATTTACTTAAATTTTCTAAACCTTTGATATCTTTCTTCTAAAAGTATATCCTTGGGTTTCTTAAGTAAAATTTTAAATTCTTTAATTAATTCATCTTTTATAGAATTTGCAACTAAATCAAAATTTTTATGAGCTCCACCATTTGGTTCTTTTATTATTTTTTCAATTACTCCTCTTTCTAATAACTCATAGGAGGTAATCCCCATATCTTCTGCAACTTCCTTTGATTTTGATGGATCTTTTAATAATATTGATGCAAACCCTTCTGGTGATAATATGGAATAAACTGAATTCTCAAGCATCCATACTCTATCCCCACAAGCTAATGCAATAGCTCCACCACTTCCACCTTCTCCAATTATTATAGAAATTATAGGTACAGAAATTTGTGATATCTCCATTAAATTTCTAGCAATTGCTTCTCCTTGACCTCTTTCTTCTGCTTCTATTCCACAATATGCTCCAGAGGTATTTATAAAGCATACAATTGGTCTATTAAATTTTTCAGCTTGCTTCATTAATCTTAATGCTTTTCTATATCCTTCTGGATAAGCTGAACCAAAATTTCTCTCCATATTTTCCTTTAAATCTTTACCTTTTTGAATACCTATTATAGTTGTAGGCCTACCATTTAAAAGCCCTATTCCTCCGACTATTGACTTATCATCTCTAAATATTCTATCCCCATGTAATTCAAAAAAGTTAGTAAATATCTTACCTATATAATCTAGTGTAGTTGGCCTTTCTATCATCCTTGCAATTAATAATCTGTCATATGCCTTAATATCTTTCACAACTACACCTCCTTTACAATATGAACATTTAAAAGATAGGAAAGAGCTACCTTTAAATTCTCTCTTTTTATAATTTTATCTATATATCCATGTTCTAATAGAAATTCTGCGCTTTGAAAATCTTCAGGTAATTTTTCTTTTATAGTTCCTTCTATTACTCTTCTCCCTGCAAATCCAATTAACGCTTTTGGCTCTGCTAATATTATATCACCAAGCATTGCAAAACTTGCTGTTACACCTCCAGTTGTTGGATCTGTTAAAACAGTTATATAAAGCAATCCTGCTTTACTATGTCTTGATAATGCACTGCTTATCTTTGCCATTTGCATAAGAGATAATATCCCTTCCTGCATTCTTGCTCCACCTGAAGCTGTAAATATAATAATAGGTAATTTTCTTTTTGTAGCTTCTTCTACTGCAATTGTGATTTTTTCTCCTACTACAGTTCCCATACTTCCCATTAAAAAGTTCGAATCCATAATAGCAATAATTGCCTTATTCCCACCAATTTCACATCCACCTGTAACAATTGCTTCATTTGTACCACTTTTTTCTTCATTTGTTTTCAATTTTTCTTCATAGTTTGGAAAGTTCATTGGATTCTTTGACTTTAGATATTTATTAAATTCCTTAAAGGTTCCTTTATCACAAATCTGTTTAATTCTTTCATAACTACCAAGTCTAAAATAGTAATTACAATTAGTGCAGACATTATAATTATCCTCTAAAGATTTTTTGTATAAAATTTTGCCACAATTGCTACATTTTATCCAAGTTCCATCTGGTACTACTGGTATATCCTTTTCCTCTATATTAGTTATGTTTATAACTCCATATTGTCTTTTCTTAAAAATCCCCATACTTTTTCACCAACTATATTTTGTATTCTTTGCTTATGAAACTAGTATCATAGTCTCCTAAACGAAATTTTGTATTGTTTAAAATATCTATCTGAAATTCAATATTGTTGTCAATTCCTTCAATTACAAACTCATCTAATGCTCTTAGCATCTTATTAATAGCTTCATCTCTATTTCTTCCATATGCTATTAATTTTGCTATCATAGAATCGTAAGTTGGAGGTATAGTATATCCTGTAAACACAGCTGTATCTACTCTTATCCCATTACCACCTGGTAAATTTAAAAACTCAATCTTTCCTGGCGAAGGAATAAATCCCTTGCTAGGATTTTCAGCATTTATTCTGCATTCAATTGCATGCCCTTTAATTTTAATATCATCTTGAGAAAAACTTAATCTTTCTCCATTAGCTATATTTATTTGTTCCTTTACTATATCTATAGATGTAATCATCTCTGTTATAGGGTGTTCTACTTGAATTCTAGTATTCATTTCCATAAAATAAAAATTTCCATGCCTATCTACTAAAAATTCTATAGTTCCTGCATTTACATAATTTACTGCTCTTGCTGCATCAATAGCTGCTTTCCCCATTTTCTCTCTAAGTTTATCACTTAAAATTGTGGATGGAGCCTCCTCCAATACTTTTTGATTTCTTCTTTGAACAGTACAGTCTCTTTCCCCTAAGTGAATTATATTGCCATGTTCATCTCCTAAAATTTGAAATTCAATATGCCTAGGATTCTCTATAAACTTTTCGATATAAATTGTATCATCATCAAAATTCACCTTTGCTTCAGTTTTAGCCGTAAAATAAGCATTTTCTATATCATCTTTACAATGAACTATCCTTATCCCTTTACCGCCTCCCCCTAAAGCTGCTTTTATCATAATAGGATATCCTATTTCTTCTGCTTCTGAATATGCATGTTCTAAACTTTCTACTATTCCGTCGCTTCCTGGAATTATAGGTACATCTGCTTTCTTCATAATTTCTCTTGCTCTAGACTTATCCCCCATAATTCCAATAGTCTTGCTATTAGGTCCGATAAATTTAATGTTACATTCTTCACAAATAGCAGCAAACTCAGCATTTTCAGATAAAAATCCAAACCCTGGATGAATTGCATTACATTTAGTAATTACTGCTGCACTTATAATGTTACTTACATTTAAATATGAGTCCTTAGATTTAGGTTTTCCAACACAGATAGCTTCATCTGCTAACTGTGTATGCATAGCATCTTTATCAGCTTCTGAGTAAATAGCTACAGTTTCTATTCCAAGTTCTTTACAAGCTCTTATTATTCTTACTGCTATTTCTCCTCTATTAGCTATTAGTACCTTTCTAATCATAAAAACACCTCATTATTAACCAACCATAAAGGTTAGTTCTGCCTCACATACCTTTTTTCCGTCTACATAAGCAATTCCCTTGCCTATCCCAGCTGAACCTCTAATTCTAGTTAGTTCAACTTCTAATTTTAATGTATCTCCAGGTATTACTTTTCTTCTGAATTTAGCATTATTTATTCCTCCAAAATAAGCTATTTTCCCTATAAATTCTTCTCGTTTAAGTAAAGCTACTGCTCCAGTTTGAGCTAAAGCTTCAATAATTAAAACACCTGGCATTACAGGCTCTATTGGGAAATGTCCTTGAAAAAAATATTCATTTATAGTTACATTTTTTATAGCAATTATTTTATTGTCTTCTAAGTGTTCAACTTTATCTATTAATAAAAATGGATATCTATGTGGTATTATTTCCATTATTTCTTTTATATCCAAACTTTTCACCTACTTTATTTTAAATAATTCCATTCCAAACTCTATAATATCTTCATCATTTCTTAAAACTTCAACTACCTCACCATCAAATTCGGAAGTTATTTCATTCATTATTTTCATAGCCTCTACTATGCAGAGAACATCACCTTTTTTAACATGATCTCCTTTTTTAACATAAGCATTTCCACCAGGTGTTCCAGAAGAATAATAAGTTCCAACTAATGGCGATTTAACTATATTATAATAAGCTTCTATAACTGACGGATTGTCTTCATTACTGTTTAGTTTTTCATTATTAACTGAATTTCTATTTATTTTTGATGTCATGCTTTCTGTTTGAAATTTATTTATTAAGTTATTATCTTCTATATTACTTTTTAAACTTTCTTCATTTTTACTTAGTTTTAATTTAAAACCCTTATCTTCTAATTCAAATACTCTAAGAGATGAGCAATCTACTGATTTTATTAATTCCTTAATTTGTTCATAAGTTAACATATTACTCTCCTCTCCACTTTTTAAATATTACTGTTCCATTATGACCACCAAAACCTAATGAATTAGACATAGCATATTCTATTTCTTCATTTTTTCCTTTATTAACTACTAAATTTAAATCGCATTCTTCATCTTGATTCACATAATTTATATTTGCTGGTATAAAACCTTCTTCTAATGCCTTAATTGAAATTATTGCTTCAACTGCACCAGCTGCTCCAAGCAAATGCCCTGTCATTGACTTAGTAGAACTTACATATACTTTTTTTGCTGCTTCTCCAAAAGCATTTTTAATTGCTAATGTTTCAATTTTATCGTTTAACTCTGTTGAAGTACCATGTGCATTTATATATCCAATGTCATTAGGATTTATATGCGCATCTTTTATTGCATCTCTCATAGCTCTATAAGCTCCATCTCCATCTAATCTAGGTGATGTAATATGATGCGCATCACATGTAGTCCCATACCCAACTACTTCTCCATAAATTTTAGCTCCTCTACTTAAAGCACTTTCTAAGTCTTCTATTAATAATGCTTCTGCACCTTCTCCCATTACAAAGCCATGCCTATCTTTATCAAATGGAATAGATGCTCTATTAATATCTTCACTTCTACTAAGAGCAGTTAGTGATTGAAATGAGGCAATACCAAATTTACATATAGATGCTTCTGTTCCTCCGACTATTGCTCTATCTAAATAACCATTCTTAATACTTCTATATGCTTCCCCTATAGAATGTGTGGATGATGCACAAGCAGTAGTAATACTTAAACAAGTTCCTAAAATACCAAATTCTATAGCAATTGCTCCTGCTGCCATATTAGAAATTATAATTGGAATTGCAAGTGGTGACACTCTGCTAGGC
>JAEZAL010000269.1 GCA_023427705.1 Bacillota bacterium
GTTACAAATATAGGAAACTACGATACTGATGAAGTAATTCAACTTTACTTAAAAGATTTAGAATCAGAATATGCTGTATTAAATCATAGCTTAGTTGGGTTTAAGCGTATTCACTTAAATAAAGGCGAAACTAAGACTGTAAATCTTGAAATAAGAAGAAAAGAGTTTGAAGTAGTAAATAATGAAGGAAATAGAGTTTTAGATAGCAAGAAATTTAAATTATTTGCTGGTGTATCTCAACCAGATTCAAAGAGTGTTGAATTAGTAGGGGTAAAACCTCTAGAAAAGGAAATTTACTTAAATAATTAATATGTATTTTAATAATAAAAGAGGTAGATTCATTTTATTTGGATCTACCTCTTTTATTTATATACAAAAATTTAAAAGGTAAAGAAAACAAAGAATTTAGTAAAGAAATTTCATATTATAAATGTTTACAATAATATATCATTAATCTTGAAAACGATTTAGAAAAAGGGGGATTACAAATTGAGTAATGTGCTTTTAGAAATGAAAAATATTCATAAAAGATTTCCCGGAGTGTACGCACTTAAAGGAGCACAATTAAAAATAAGAAAAGGTGAAGTACATGCATTGTTAGGAGAAAATGGTGCAGGTAAATCTACATTGATGAAGATACTTGGTGGAGTTCATGAGCAAGATGAAGGGGAAATTATTGTTGAGGGAGTAAATTATGGTGTAATAACTCCTAATAAAGCTAAAGAAATAGGAATAGGTTTTGTTCATCAAGAGCTAAACTTATCTGAAAGCCTATCAGTTGCTGAAAATATTTTTATGGGGAGATTGCCTTATAAAAATCAATTACTAAAAATAATAGATTTTAATAAATTATATGAAGATACAGAAAAAATTCTTAAAAAATTAGATGTTGATATAAAAGCTACTGATTTAGTAGAAACATTATCTACTGCCAAAAAGCAAATAATAGAAATTGCAAAGGCAATAAGTTTAGATGCAAGATTAATTATATTTGATGAACCTTCAACATCATTATCTGAAAAAGATGTTCAAAACTTATTTAAAGTAATAAAAGCCTTGAAACAAGAAGAAGTTGCAATAGTTTATATATCACATAGATTGAAGGAAGTATTTGAAATATGCGATAGAGCTACAGTATTAAGAGATGGCACTTATATAAATGAATGTGAATTAAAAGGAATAGAAGAAAGCCAACTTATAAATATGATGGTTGGAAGAGATATTACAGAGTTATTTCCTAAGGAAATATTTGAAGTAAAAGAATGTGTATTAGAAGCTGAAAACTTATGTGACTATAATGGAAAAGTTAAGAATGTAAGTTTTAATGCTAAAAGAGGTGAAATTTTAGGTATAGCTGGTCTTGTTGGGGCTGGTAGAACTGAATTAATGAGATTAGTTTTTGGTGCAGATTCAATTGCTAATGGAAAGATAAAAATGAATGGTAAAGAAATAAAGATAAACGCTCCAATAGATGCAATTAAAAATGGAATATGTTTATTAACTGAAGATAGAAAGAATCAAGGATTATCATTACAAATGAGTGTAGTTGATAATATAACAATAACTAATTTGAAATCATTTTTATTAAATCATAAAAAGTTAAAAGAAACTGGAGAAAGGTTCCAAAATGCAATACAAATAAAATTAGCTAATCTTGATGTTATGGCAGGAACTCTTTCAGGTGGAAATCAACAAAAAGTAGTTTTAGCTAAATGGTTAAATTCTGATTCACAAGTATTTATATTTGATGAACCAACTAAGGGGATAGATGTAGGTACAAAGGCTGAAATATATGAAATAATGAATGACTTAGTAAGAAGAGGGAAAATAGTAATTATAATATCCTCTGAATTACCAGAATTACTAGGAATGTCAGACAGAATATATGTTATGTGCGAAGGAAAGATAACTGGGGAGCTTACTAGAGAAGAAGCTACTCAAGAGAAAATTATGAAATTAGCTACGCTTGGAGGTATTAATTAATATGAGTGAAAAGGTTATGGAGAACAAAGTAAAAATTCAAAAGAGCAAGTTAGACTTAAAAGGGTTAGCAGTAAAATATTCAATATATCTAGTGCTAGTAGTACTTGTTATATCTTTTTCAATAATTAGCCCAGATTTTTTAGGGGTGGCGAATATTTCAAATTTCTTTAGACAAATACCAACTGTTGGTATACTGACTGTGGCTTATGCAATGATTTTAATAACTGGAAACGTTGATCTTTCTATGGGAGCTAATGCAGCTTTTTCAGGATGTGTTGCTGTATATTTATCAGTAAATGGTTTCAACCCAATAATTTCAATATTAGCAGCTTTAATTGTAGGTGCATTTTGGGGATGGCTTAATGGATTTTTAATAACAAGATTTAAGTTAGAATCCTTTATTCTTACATTAGGTACAAGCTACTTAATACGTGGAATAATACTATTCTTAACAAATGGTATCTATATTAAGGGATTACCAGGATGGTTCTATAATATATCAAATACAAAGGTAGGAACACCATTAATTCATACTAATACTGTTATATTTATCTTAATTTTTATAATAGGTATGTTTATTATGAAAAACACAAGATACGGAAGATATTGTTATTCAGTTGGTTCAAATAGAGAAGCAAGTAGATTATCAGGAATAAATGTAAATAAACATATTATTAAGGTATATATAGTTGAAGGTGCTTTAGCAGCAATAGCAGGTATATTACTAATGTCAAATATCAACGTAGGAGCACCAAGTGAAATTAATGGACCAGAATTATATGCAATGGCTGGTTCTATAATGGGTGGAGTTGCATTTGGCGGAGGAGTTGGAAGTCTAGGTGGTGCCATAGTTGGTATATTTACTATTCAAGTATTCCAAAATGGATTATCAATACTAGGTGTAAACTCATTTATTCAACAAGCTGTTACTGGAGGAATAATTATAGTAGCCATAGTTGTTGACTTCTATAGAAGAAATGGTTTTTTAAAGAAAAAGTTAAATAAAAAAAATATTTAATATAGAAATAAAATTTGGAGGGATAATTATGAAAAAGAAGATAATAGCATTATTATCAACAGTATTTATGTTAACAGGATTAGTAAGTTGTGGAGCAGGTAGTAATGATGGAAGTACTGCAGAAGGGAAAAAAGTTATTTACTTTATTCCAATAGTAGATACAGGAGCTTATTGGTCACCTATGAAGAAGGCTGCAGAAGATCAAGCCAAAGCTTTAGGGTATGAGTTAGTAGTAAAAACTACTCCACCAAGTGAAGCACAAAAAAATGAAAGACATATAGGCTTTATAGATGAAGCAATTAGTAAAAATGTAGCAGGAATAGCTATTGCACCAATGGATCCAGATATGTTTGACAATAAGGTGAAGGAAGCAAATGATGCTGGAATACCAGTAGTAACATTTGATGCTGACGTAAAAACAACTGATAATAGAATAGCTTACATAGGTACTGATAATAAATTAGCAGGTGAGCAATTAGGTGAAAATGGAGCAAATGAATTAAAAGCAAAAGGAATAACAAGTGGGAAAATAGGACTTGTAGCAGTAAACTTAACACAAACAACAATGACTTACAGACAAGAAGGAATAAAAGCTGGATTTGAAAAAGTAATGGGAGCTGATGCTAAGAACTTCCAATGGTTAGAACCTGTTCAAGATAATGACCAATCATCAGTTTCAAAGCAACAATTAGAAGGTCAAATAGTTGCTAACCCAGATATGGTAGCTGTATTCTCATTAGGTTCAGAAGGTCCAGATACAGGAGTTATG
>JAEZAL010000338.1 GCA_023427705.1 Bacillota bacterium
ACCTAGAATAGTAAATATTATTGAAAATCCAACTACAAATCCAATAGAATTAATTAATGCCTTATTATTATTATTGTTATTCTCATCGTTATTACCTCCCATAAAATATGAAATATATATAGGTAACATAGGTAAAATACATGGTGAAATAAAAGTTATTATTCCTTCTAGAAAAAGAATAAAGTAATTCACTAAACCACTCCTTTCCTTTTTATATTAATATATCACAATATTACAATTAATAGAATACGTTACTTTTTCTACACTTCAATGTTAATAAAATATCATATAGTTTTTTAAACTACATCTTGTATTAACACCTATTTTATGGTAGTTTATTAATATAATATATAATATGGAAGGAATGTTATTATGACTAAAATTGCTTTAATAACTGATAGTACTTGTGGTTTACCGAAAGAATATGTAGAAAGATTCAATGTTAAAATTGTTTCTTTAAAAATACTATACAAAACAAAAGAATATATAGATGGTATTACTATTACACCTGAAGAAGTTTATTCTAAATTACCAGATGAACTACCTACTACTTCTATGCCTTCAGTAGATGATGTATCTACTTTATATGATGAATTAGTTAAAGATGGATATACTCATGCAATTGTTTTACCTGTCTCTTCTGGTTTATCTGGAACTATAAATAGTTTTAGACTTGCTAGTGAAAATTATAAGAGTATTAATACCTTTATATTTGATACGAAAATATTATCTATGGCAGTTGGACTAATTGTAATTGAAGTTGGAAAAATGATAGAAGCTAATAAAAGCTTCGAATATATTTGTGATAAAATTCCAAAGATAAGAGAAAATATGTGGATGTATTTTACAGTAGATACCTTAGAATACTTAATAAAAGGTGGTAGAATAGGTAAGGTTTCTGGTGGTATTGGTCAAATGTTTAATTTAAAGCCTATAATAACTATGGATGAAGATGGTGCCTATAAAACATATACTAAAGTTAGAGGCTCAAAACAAGCTTTTAATAAGCTTACTTCTTTAGCAACGGATATATTAAATAAAGGTAAAAGTAAGGTTATTATAATGACTGGTACTATGCACGAAGAAGCAGAAAGACTTAAAGAAATTTTACAAGAACATAAGAATACTACCTTTATGTATAAGGGAACTATTACTCCTGCTGTAGGAATACATTCTGGTCCAAGATTGTTAGCTGTCGCTGTAATGAACGAAATATAAAAAGGATACATACTATCTTACTTGCTCCGTGGCAAGCTCCAAGTCGCCGTAAGATAGTATGTATCCTTATATAATTTTATTGTAATAATTCCTCAATGCTTCGGAATTATTCTTACACATCATAAATTATAAAACCACTTACTTATTTTATTTATTAATTAGTCTTCGTGATCAAATTCTTGACCTGTTTGCATTGCTATTTTTTCTGCTACTAAATTCTTTAACAATACATTTACTGTCCATTCTTGTGAAGTTTCTGTAACAGCAGCTTTTAAAATATTATTTAATCTAAATTTCTTTAAATTATTTATAAACAATCCAATTTTTCCTCCAGGAATATTATTAAAGATTACAGCTTTATCCCTTATTCCCTCTTCTGCATCATTTAATATATTTCCATTTATAACATCCTTAACAAGGGTATTTCCATTCTTATAGCTAAGTACAACCTTATCTCTTATACCAAGCATACCTGCTAAGTTACTTATAGTTTTAACTTCTTTTGCATCAAAATTACATAATATTATGCAACTTCTTCCTTCATTAGCTTTTGTTTCTTTTGTATCTAATAATTCAAATGACATATTATTCTCCTTTTATAAATTAATTTCTTAATTATATAATATAAAAATACTATGAATTAAGCAACCTTGCTTTTTTTATTCTAAGCTTTATACCAATAGTATAAATAAAATCTAAAGTCATAATTGATAATATTATGATATTAGACAATCTAAAAAAATTTTCTAAGCTTATATAAAAATTATTCATAAATGGAGATAAATATCTTATACCAATATAACATAATATTGCCCAGTAAATTGAAAATTTCAAAGTGATTAAACCCTTAAAATTAAATTTTAACTTTGAATAATCCCAATACTTTTCATTAAATATTTTTAAAAGTAAATATCCACTAATGAATTCTACACAAGTTGGAATAATTAAATACAAAAGAAATTTACTTGTAATATTCAAATTATAATAATTATCTATTAAGACAAGAATAGTAAATGCTATTCCATACATAGGTTTATAAGGTCCATTTAAAAAACCTTCTTTTTTAAACTTTCCAGTAATAATATAAGAATAAATTTCTTCAATTAAAAGACCTACTATTGAATACAGTATAAAATTGAATAAAATAAAGTTTATTAAAGTCAAAATAGAACACCAGCCTTAATTAAATTTCATCGTTAGTTTAACCAATAGATATTTATACATACCTCCAATTGTTATATTGTAACTTTTAAGGCTTCTAAGAATAATATAAAATATATTAATTAAAAGGAGAGATTAAAATAGAAGCTACCTATAAAAAAGTAAAAAATATTTTATTAGTTCTTTTATTGGCTAATTTATTTGTTGCAATCTCTAAAATATTAGTAGGATTAGCAATTAATAGTTCTAGCGTTATGGCTGATGGCCTTCATTCTATTTCCGATAGTGCATCAAACATAGTAGGTATAATAGGAATTACATTAGCTTCAAAACCTAGAGATTCAGAACATCCTTATGGTCATAAAAAATTTGAAACTATAGCTAGCATTAGTATTGGTATAATGTTATTAATACTAGGAGTTAATGTAATTAAAGATTCAATAGTTAAACTTTTTGTCCCATCAGTACTAAATATTACAATTGAAAGTTTAGTTATAATACTAATAACATTAGTAGTAAATATATTTGTAGCAATTTATGAAAATATTCAAGGACATAAGCTTAATAGTAATATTCTAATTGCAGATTCACTTCATACTAAAAGTGATATTTTTGTTTCCTTAGGAGTTCTTATTGCATTAATAACTGTAAGGTTAGGCCTTCCCCCAATAATAGATATATTGGCTTCATTTATAGTGTCTTTTTTTATTTTACATGCAGCTTTTGAAATAATAAGAGATAATATATCATCTCTAACGGATAAAATCATGGTTGAAGAAGAAGTAATAGCTAATATTCTTAAAGAATTTACAGCTATTAAGGATGTCCATAACATAAGATCAAGGGGATATAGTGACTATATTTTCTTAGATATGCACATAAAAGTAGATTCAAATTTAAATGTTGATGAAGCCCATACTTTAGTTCATGAAATTGAAAGTACATTAAATACTAAACTAAATAAAAAAGTAGATTTAATTATTCATGTTGAACCTAATATAAAATAAAAGTGACTAACCTACTGCTAGTCACTTTTTGTTAAAAATACACATTAATTGGTACATTTATCTTTATATACTCTTCGATTTGAAAATAATACTCTCCATCAAATGATATTTTACCTAAAGCTTTTATCCACTGACCTTCCTTAAACTTATCATTTGCTAAAGTTTTTATTCCAATAATATATGAATCAGCTGCACAGCAGTTCATTTCTTCTCTTCCTAAAATAAATTTCTCACCTTCATATTTATAAACAAAACCAGTAAAGATTATATATTTTCCTAAATATTCTTCTCCTTCATCTTCTAACTCTTCTAAAATATGATGAGTCTCATGATTAATTTCTATAGCGTCTTTAGCAAATATATTATTAAAACTTACTAAATTCTCATTTCCATCATCATATATATGCCCTCTTAACAAAAGTAAGACTCCTATTCCTAATGTAAATATTACTGGAATAAATTTAAATGATTTATCCACTCTTGAATTGAAGCTTATTACCTTCATAGCTTGAACTATAATAAATATAGGTAAAATTATAAATAAGATATATAAATTTTTAGCAGTTTTTACACTTAAATAATTATAAATATCTCCTGATATCATTAAGTATCCTATATAAAGTGTCAATAAAATTAATATAAGTAACCAAATAAATTCTTCTACATTAAATTTTTTCATACTACCCTCCTAAAATATAAAATTTAAGCTTATTGAAAAGGCTAGTACAATTAATATTATTGATATAATTAACTTTAATACAAATGACTTTTTAAAATATGAAAACATAATTATAGCATTTTTCAAATCTAACATTGGCCCAAATATAAGGAATGCTGATATGGCAGGAACACCAAAATAATCTAGAAATCCCCTTGCTATAAAAGCATCTGCTTCTGAACACAATGATAATAAAAATGCTAATAGCATCATTATAAATATAGGCAATATTGATCCTTTAGAGAAATTTTGCAAAAATTCTTCCTTAACTATTACAACAAATAAACTAGATAAAAATGATCCAAATATGTAGTATCTTAATATATTTGAAAACTCTTTATTAGCATGTTCTAAACACAAGCGTAGCTTTGATTTATTATAAAAATAATCTATGCTCTCGCACCCACAATCACATATATTCTCATACTCACCTGTACTATTAACAACTTGACTCTTCTTACTAGTTAATAATTCAATTAATAATCCAATTGCTATTGCACAAATAATCCCCCCAAGAACCCTTATTAATACAACTTTTATATCTGCAAATGCATAAAAAGTAGAAGCAATAACTACCGGATTTACTATTGGTACTGTAAGCATAAAAACTACAGCAACTGCAATAGGAATTCCTTTTTTTATTAAACTTCTTGTTATTGGTACAATTGCACATTCACAAATTGGAATAACAATTCCCATACAAGCTGCAATAATTATTGATAAAATCCTACTTTTAGGTAAAATTCTTTTTACTATATCTTCAGATATATACATTTGAATCACAGATGAAACTATAGCTCCAATTAATATAAAAGGTAGTGCTTCTAATACCATACTTATAAATACATTAGCCCATTTTATCATCTAACTACCTCCTTTATATTAAACAAAGATTTTATCTTTTCAATTGAAACTCCTTCTTTAAAGTATTTAGATTCTTTCATTTC
This sequence comes from Bacillota bacterium, assembly GCA_023427705.1. GTDB lineage: Bacteria > Bacillota > Clostridia > Clostridiales > Clostridiaceae > Clostridium. The sequence continues at coordinate 5,052 of JAEZAL010000338.1, forward strand.
CTCTTCTAAACTTTCTAAGGATTTAGATACTAGTATTGGCGCAGTGATATTAATATTTTCTATATACTTTATTAAATCTTTTTGATCTTTTTTAGATAAAGCTGCTATATTATTTAATATAATTAATTTGCTAGATTGAATAAAAGGTATTATTACTTCACCTAAATTCTTAATATAAATTTTCAAGTTCTTACTATCACCTACATAATAACTTCCATAAAAATTAATATTTTTTTTAATTTCTTTGTCCTTAAATATTTCTCCAATTATCCCCAAATTACTTGTCCCATTAAACTCTATTATTACTTTACTATAATTTTTCTTTATTGTTTCTTTAAGTAATATTTTTTTTAAATTATCTATATCTTCTATATATATTTCTTTTATATTTTCTAAACCACTTCTTATAGGAGTTAATCCATTTTCCAGAAGAATTATTAATATATCTTTTTTCAAGCATACTTCAGTATTTAAATAAGCATTTATAAAGGATGATTTTCCTGAACCTAAAAAGCCACTTACTATTTCCAGTTTAGCTTTCATTTAAAACCTCAAAGAAATAATTTCTCTATTTCTTTCTTATTTAAATTAACCCCTATAAAAGAAATGACACTAGACTCACTATTACTTATTTTTCTAATTTCAAACTCATCCTTTACAAAATCAAATTGACCAAAACTATTATCTTTTAACTTTACAACGCCTTTAGCTCTAAGTACATCTCCAAAGGCTTTAGAGCTAGAAATAAACTTAAATTTAGATACTAGTTCTAATTTAGAAAATTCATACTTAGGATAAATTGCAAAACTCTCAAAAATCTCCTTTGCCTTTGTAGTTTCTACAGCTTTTATTCTTGGTTTTACTCCTCTGTACTCATTAATATTAATAGAATTAAAATCTAAATTATTTAAAATATCAATTCCTCTAATCTTTTGCCAATTTTCACTTATTATTACTGCTCTTTTATTAATCTTCTTGATCTTCAAAACTATATTATCTAAACTATCTTTATCTAAATTTTGAGTTCTACTTAAAACTATCTTTTTTGTGTTTTGAATTTGATCCTCATAAAAATCTTTAAAGTTTCTCAAATATATATCAAATTTTTCTGGGTCTATAACAGTAATTAAGTTATCTATTTCAGTTTTATCTCTTAGCTTTTCTTCCTTAAAAATCTTAATAATATCAGTAAGTCTTGCAACTCCTGATGGCTCTATAATTATTCTAGATGGATTATATTTATTAATGACTTCTAAAACTGCTTCTTTAAAATCACCTGTAACTTCACAGCAAATACAACCTGAATTTATTTCTTTAACTTTTATATTTGAATCTCTTAATATTAAAGCATCTATACTTACTTCACCAAATTCATTTTCAACAATAGCAATATTCTCATTATAGGCACCATCTTTAATAAGTTTTTTTATAAGAAAAGTTTTTCCTGCTCCTAAAAATCCTGAAAAAATATCTATTTTTATTTTCATTTTTCACCTCTATATAAATCTTATTATGTTCTACACATTCTATGATTTAAATGATGCATTTATACCAAAAAAATGAGGAAACATGCTATTGCACCTCTAGCTAATTATTTCTTGTGCAATAGATATTTCCTCATTTTTATTCTTTTATTTTAATAGTTTTATTGATTTTCTTTATTAGCACCTAAATTTTCAAAAGAATTTGTTACTATATATTTGCCATCTCCAACTTTAATATATTTTATTTTAACCTTATCTCCAATAGAGCTTAGTGCAACCTCTCTTGATGTTTCTGTTGACACTGAAAATATATTATCTTGTCCTTTAATCTTTATATCATAAATACTAGTTCCATCCTTAACAACTAATCCAATTCTTTCAATTTCTCCTTCTATAGTTTCTTCACTATTACTTCCTTCAAGTGAAATATTAGTATTAGTTAATCCTTCTAAATACTTGTTAAGAGTTGATTGTAATGAATCTCCTACACCTACTATATTATAGTTTTTTACATTTACCATAGCATATTGCTTAACCAATCCATTTGAATCTTTTAGCGTCATAAAATAAGTTGGTTCATTTTGTATATTTATTAAATAGGGTAAAGTGGCTGTATAACCATATTGTTGAACCTTACCTTCTGCTGACTTCATACTTGCAGTTTCAGTTGCTCCTGAAGTTTTATACATACTTGTTTCACCAGTTCTAGTATTAGTTAACATAAATCCTACTAATCCTTCATCATTTCCTACTGATGTTACACCAGTATAATAATAACAAGAATCATTATTAAATATTAAATTCATTCCCTCTGTAGATGTTAACTTATCTCTATCACTAAAATTAAATATACCATGAACAAGTTCTCCCCATTTATCTATATAATTTCTTATATATCTATCTGGTTGGATTCTATCTATCCATTTAGGAGCATCTTCTATTCCATAAACATTAGATTCTCCTGTTTGTGCATCTAACACTAATACTCCTACAGCTTTTTCTTCTGTTATTCCAATGGCATTATCATATCTAGTAATTACCCAGTATGGATTTCCATCATCATCTAATTCAAATGTAAAATCAGTATGACCTGCCTTCATATCTCTAAGATATGCTGCTCTATGCAAGTCACTAAATAAATATGCTGAATCTAAATATTTAATTTTTATATCTTTTCCATTTAACTCTGTTACTAGTTGTACATCACTTTGATTGGTTGCACTAACCTTTATATACCCTGTTGTTCCTTTTCTATTAGTAAACCATTTAAACAATGATGAATGTTCCAATGGAGCAACATAATAAAGTTGTCCTGCTACACTTTGCAAAGTTAAATCACCAATAGTCACTTGGCTACCTAAACTAGGTATTTCACCTAACTTTTTGTCTGCTAACTTATATGCAACATCTTTATCTATAGTTGGTAATTGCTTTAAATCTATGTGTTCAATTTCATTGCTAAATTCAACACTTTCAACATTCCCAATTAATCCTCTATGTGCTTTATAGTTAAATATAGGGCTAAACATTAGTAAAGATATAATATAAATTCCTGCTGCTATTACTGCTGCTAAACCATATTTTTTATTAAAAGTTAAAAAAGAATAAATTGCTGTTACTACAACAAATACTCCTACAATATAAGATATGCTCAAGCTTACATCTAATATTAAATTACTATTAAAGGCTAACACTATTGCTGAAACTATATAGGCAATAATCAATAGCCCTAAATATTTTATAAATGAGCTTTTTTTCGGTTTAAAATCCTTTATATTTTCCATTTTAATCCCCCTAAAACTTTCTTCCTCTCAGTATGATATAGTATATAATATAGTATATAATATCATTTGTAAATATATTTTTTACTTTTTATATTGATTTACAATATTATATTAACCTTTTTAAAGTAATATGGTATAATTTTCCTGTAAGATAATTTAATGGGGGTATATATGAATAGAGCTGAATTAAAATCTAAAGCAAAAGAACAATTAAGAGGTTGTTGGGGAATAGCAATTATTACTGTACTTGTAGGAAATTTATTTATAAATGCTACTAGCTTAACAAGTGGGCTAGAGTATATAGTGGAAATATCAGACAACTTAAGTTTAACATTAGATTTAATTTCAATAATTTTTGGTGGAGTAATATCTATTGGACTAAGTAAATTCCTTTTAAACTTTACAACTAATAAAGAGGAAGCTAAATTTACAGATTTATTTTCTCAATTCAATATATTTTTTAAAGCACTAGGTTTAAATTTATTAATGGGATTTGCTATACTTTTCGCTTTATTATTACTTATTGTTCCTGGAATTATAGTAGCTTTAATGTATTCACAAGCTTGTTACATTTTAGCTGAAGATCCTGATAAGGGAATAATAGAATGTTTAAGAGAAAGTTCAAATCTTATGTACGGTTATAAATGGGAATTCTTTGTGTTAGAGCTTTCCTTTATTGGTTGGTGGTTACTAGCTGGAATAACATTAGGTATTGGTAGCTTATGGGTTGAGCCTTATCAAAAAGTTACTGAAACAAATTTCTATTTAAAATTAAAATATGATATTTAAAAACAAAGTAACCCAACAAAATGTTGAGTTACTTTTTTATTTCTGTAGATTTAAAATGGTTAATTGACCACTATTTTCCCCATTGATTGTTTGTAGCTGTTTTTTCAGCTCCATGATGACTAGCACAACCTTCATCATGTTTTTTTTCTTCAGTTTTTTTATGCTTACTTTCACATCCACACTTATTCATTTCAAACACCTCCTATAACTTACACTATTATTATTTGTTTTTATAGAATTTTAATGTTATAAAAAATGTTGAATTTATGGATTAATAATAAATGTAATGTTTTTATTTCCAAACTAATTTCTAAAAATTATATATGCCATATAACTTATATATATTAAAACTAAGATTACACCTTCTATTCTTCCTAAGTATGCTTTTTCTTTTTTACCTTTAAACATAAAAATACCAAGTAGTATTGATACTCCTATTAAAAATATTATATCTATAAATAGCGCTGACGAAATTACAATTGGACTGATACTTGAAGAAACACCTAATATCAATAATATATTAAATATATTTGAACCTAGAACATTCCCTATAGCTATATCATTTTCTCCCTTTGTTGCAGCTATCATAGAGGTTACTAACTCTGGAAGAGATGTACCTATAGCCACTATAGTTAATCCTACTAATTTGTCGCTTAAACCAAAAGAATAAGCTATATCTGAAGCTGAATTTACTACTAAATTTCCACCTAAAATTATCCCTATAATTCCAATTAATATCCCAATACATGAATTAAAAACTTTTACTTCTTCATGCTTCTCACTATCTTCACTTTCATCCTTTGCACTTTTAATTAAATAAATTGTATATGCTATACATCCTATTAATAAAATTATTCCTGATAATCTACTTAATCCTGGTTCCTTATTAAATAGTGTTCTTCCAAATGTTAATACTAATAACAAAATTACAACTATAATATTAACTATGTAATCTTTTATCACAGTGCTCTTCTTAATTAATATTGGCATAATAATTGATGTTAATCCCAGCACCATTAATGTATTAAATATATTGGAACCAAGTACATTTCCAATAGTTATACCATTAGTTCCTTGCAATGATGATATTAAGCTAACTGCAAGTTCTGGTGCACTAGTTCCAAGTGAAACAATAGTTAAACCTACAACTATTGATGGAATACCAAATTTTTTGGCAATATTAGACGCCCCATCAACAAAAACATCTGCTCCTTTTATAAGTAAAATAAATCCTATTATTAAAATTATGTAACTCATTTTTTTCTCCTTTATCTTTAGTTAATTATTAAGATTTAAAATAATTATAAAAAAAACTCCTAACGGAGTTTTTAAAAATATTCATAATTATTCTTTTTATTTAGAGCTGTCTTAGACAGCTCTAATATCTCTTTTCCGGAAAATTATGTTTTTAATAAGTAGAATTTGATTTTGTTCCTTCACAAATTGCTATTGATGCTGAAGCACCTATTCTAGTTGCTCCATTTTCTATCATAGCCATTGCATCTTCTAAGCTTCTTACTCCACCTGAAGCTTTAACACCAAGATCTGGACCTACAGTTTCTCTCATTAATTTTATGTCACTAGCAGTTGCTCCACCTGTGCTAAATCCTGTTGAAGTCTTAACAAAATCTGCTCCAGCTTCTTTTGATAATTTGCATGCTGTTACTTTTTCTTCATCAGTTAAAAGACAAGTTTCTATAATAACCTTAGTTAAAGCTTTGCCCTTTGCAGCATTAACAACAGCTTCTATATCTTTTTTTACGTATTCTAAATTTCCCTCTTTAAGTTTCCCAACATTGATAACCATATCAACTTCAGTTGCACCTTTTTTAATTACATCTTCAGTCTCAAAGGCTTTAACTTCAGTTGTAGTTGCTCCTAAAGGGAATCCTATTACTGTACAAACCTTTACATCACTACCTTTTAATAGTCCAGCAGCCTTTTCTACCATTGATGGATTTACACATACTGATGCAAAATTATATTCTAAAGCTTCTTTACATAAAACATCAATTTCTTTTTCAGTAGCATCTGCCTTTAAGATAGTGTGATCAATCATTCTTGCTAAATCATTCTTATTCATAAAAGATATCCTCCTCTATATATATTGTATATCAAACAATCTCATTATATAGTAAAATTAACAATAATTAAAGTAATTTTAAAATAAAGTTAACTGCTCTACAGTATTTTCTTTAAAAGACGACACAGTAACTCCTATTAACCTAATATTTTCATTTATTTCCTCGTTATTTAGTATTTCCTCACAAACATTATATATGTCTTGAAAATTATTCGTATAGAAATTTAATGTTTTACTTCTTGTATGACTTTGAAAATCTTCAGTCTTGTATTTTACTGTTATAGTTTTACCTTCAAGATTTTGTCTTATTAATTGATTACTTATTTCTTTTGAAAAATCATATAGATATTCTAATAAGTCTTCTTTTTCTTTAGTGTCTATTTTTAATGTTCTCTCTCTACCATAAGATTTTCTGTCTCTTTGTACCTCTACTTCTCTATTGTCTATTCCTCTTATTCTATCATATATTTCTAAACCATATTTTCCTAAATACTCAATATAAAACTCTTTTGGCATTTCATATAAGTCTTTAACTGTAAAAATGCCCATATTATTTAACTTCTCAACTGATTTCTTTCCTAGTCCATATATTTTTGAAACTGGAAATGGCAAGAGAATTTCTGGAATCATATCTCTTGTTATAATCTTTATCCCATTAGGTTTGTTCCAATCAGAAGCTAATTTAGCTAAAAACTTATTATATGAAATTCCTATTGAAATAGTTAGTCCAACTTCCCTTAAAACTCTACTTTTTATATAGTTAGCTGCTTCAATTCCAGATTTAAATCTACTATTAGTAATATCCAAATAAGCCTCATCAATGGAAAGAGGTTCTATTATTTCAGTTACATCCCTTAATATATTAAATACTTGCCCCGATACCTGCTTATATCTAAACATTCTAGTTCTTAAATATATACCCTGAGGACATAATTTCCTTGCAATAAAAACTGGCATGGCAGAATGTATTCCATATTTTCTTGCTTCATATGAACATGTTGATACAACCCCTCTTTCACTTACACCACCAACTATTACAGGTTTCCCTCTTAATTCTTTGTTATCAAGCTGTTCCACTGATGCAAAAAAAGCATCCATATCTACATGTAATATTAACCTATCCATTGTCACTCCTTTAGGCTAAAGCTTCTACAAACATTCCTTTATTTTTAGACTTTATTAAAGAATATACTCCTTGAGCTAATAATTCGTCTATATAATTTCGTTCCTCATTAATGGTAGTGAAAGATATTAATGTGATAGCAATAATACTTCTAAATCCTTTATCCATGTAATATTCATATTCACTTTCTTCTTCACATAGCGTATTTATTACACCTTCTATCAAATTAATAGTTTTTCTAATATCTCTATTAGCTAGCATTCCTAAAAGTGGAAGGAATTGCTGAGCTATTTTTATATCTTGTTTTTCCAATTGTAATATGAATTCAATAGTTTTATACATGTGACCTGAAGATCCATTTAACATTATGGCATTAGTAAGACTTTGTATCCCATTTTTAGACTTTATATTTAAATTAGTCATATAATTATAAATAGTCTCTATAAATTCATCTATAGTTCTTACATCTATATCATTTAAAGCCCACAATGCACACACTAAATAATCATCTTCTCCAGTTATATTGTAGTATTTCTCTTTTAGTAAAATAAATACTTCCTTCATTTTCTTTGCAACTTTATGCTTATCACTTTTCCTGCCGTATTTTGCTAAAACAAATGAAGTTAAAACCAAATAATCACATTCATTAAATCCTTCATCTTTTAATATTTGTTCTACTTCATATATATCTGCAATTAATTCTTTTTTGTCTCCCTCTTCTAATGCTATCAATAGAGATAATATATATAATATATCTCCTCTAAATGATGATACTCTAGAAGATGATGCTTTTATATATTTTCTTATTTCCTTTACTCTTTCAAAGGGTATTTCTTTTTCATGATGAGTAAAAACTAAGGAGGCAAAGTGATTTATTAAATCCCCATCATTTCTTAAATTTATCTTAGCACTCCTGTAGTTATCAATGTTCATATAAATTCTGTCTTTAAGAAGTTTTTCCATTTATTACTCCCTCACTTTATCTAAGCATTTTTATTTCCCAATATTATTATACTATAAATATTGTGTCAATTTCACAACAAAACAGAAACAAAATAATTTTTCTAAATAAATTAGCCAAGGTAAGAAAATCTTATCTTGGCAATAAACCTTATCCTTTGTAGTTTGTACCTAACAACAGAATAATAAAGCAAGTGCTGCTAATCCAAATAGACCACCACCACAGCCTCCTCCAAATCCACATCCGCAGCCTCCTCCGAAGCCACCACCGCAACCTCCTCCGAAGCCACAGCCTCCTCCAAATCCACAATTTCCGTCAAATCCACAATTTCCACCAAAATTACATCCACAGTTATTTATACATTGTTGTGTAAATACACTTCCATTTTTATCAAATATAATTATTAATTTTACTGTCTTTTCACAATCTGTTATAAACATTTGAGGAAACTCACATAAGAATTCAGATATAGCTGGATTAAAAGACCTAACTATTATTGCAAATTCTTGCATTTCGTACCTTTTTGCTAAAAGATTTGTCTCACTATCGCAACCTTCTCTAAAACCATCACAATTGAAATTATCATTACCATGTCTATTACAATAATCTTCAGATTCATTTTTACAACATGGATTTTTTCTTATAACTCTAATAGGACTAGAAATAGCTACTAAATTGTTACATGGCAATGCAGGTGCTGGTAAAATCCCATCACATCCAGTTACTATTATATTTATTTTTATTCCATCACCACATATACATTTGGGTAGATTTCTTCTTAGTTGTCTTCCAATTCCACTATCAGCACAAATAATTAAATCATATTCTTTACAAGATGATATATTATTAGTCTTTTTTAAGCATATTTTCATTTGTATTTTCTCTCCTTTTATCTAATCGTATATATAATACATAATATGTTTTCTACAGCTATTGTTTCACTAAAATAAATTAAATTTGAATAATATTAGCTAAATATGTTAAAAATAAAAGAGGATACGATAATTAGTATCCTCTTAATATTATGAAGAAAGAATGAGTTACTTTGTAACTCATTCTTTTTATTGTACTTTTATAAACTTCTTATATAAAAACCATTATTATATACTTCTTTATCATACTTTATTTCAATTCCATCACATAATCTTTCATCTTTTTTGGATACTACAAAATTAATTCCATCTATTAAAACTTCAATATCATCTTCTGATACATAATCTGCATAAATATCATAAGCTGGTTTTCCACAACCTACTGCAGTTACTTTTATTCTTATATTATTATTTGTACTTTTTTCTAATACTTCCATTAAAGCTAATTTTGTTCTTTCGTTAAATAATATTTTCAATTTTATCTTCCTTTCTATAAATATTGAATATGACAAAATTATATCACTATAATATTTTGTTTCATATAATATGATAATAGTATTTTATGGAGATGATATATTGAAAAGAGATTATATAGATTCAAAAACTAGTTGTTCAATTATGCTGCCTTACCCTGAAATTGATATTAAAGAGATAAATTTTAATTACGTAAAAATGATAAAAAAGTGTTATTGTGGATTATATTCGGAGTTAACTTTAATGAATCAATATAATTACCAACAATTAATAATTGACCCATATTTAAAAATAATTTTTAAAGAAATCTCAAAAGTTGAAGAAGAACACTTAAATATCCTTGGAAATATAATAATAGCCTTAGGTGGGGATGCTACCTATACTATATCTAAAAAAAATAAAACTTTCTATTGGAATTCTAGATTTATAAATAATGATACTTCATTAAAAAATATACTTATAAATAATATTAATAATGAATTAGAAATAATAAAAGAATATAGGAAAATTGCTTCTATTATAGAAAATGAAAGTATAGTTGCTATTCTTAATAGAATTATATTGGATGAAGAGCTTCATATTAAATTGTTTAATACTATTTACAAAAATGAAATCCATTAATATTAATTTATTTTTTTGTTTTATTAATTTATTAATTATGTTATAATGACTTTGATATTATAATTGTTTATTTAACAATATTTCTTAAATAAAAGGAGTTTTAATTATGGGTTTCAAAGATAAAATGAGTAAATACTTTACAGATGCATATATGCAAAAATATGGTGATAGAATGACTAGTACTGCAGGAACAGTGTTATCTGCAAAAATAGAAGAAAAAAACATATTAGGAATTATAAGAATATTAACTGCTCATATTTTAATTAAGCCAGATATGGGAAAAGGTGTAGTTAAAACTCAATACAAAGTTAGAAAATGGTTTAAAAAGCCTACTTTTATTGATGTTAAGCAAGGTCATAAAGTAATAATTATGGGAATCGAAGGTGAAAAAGGTAAAGCTGATTCAGAAGTTATCACTATTTCAAATATAGCTAATTTAACTACTAAAAAAGATTTACAACCATTCGATCATAGTCAATTAAAGAAGGCTAGACAACAAGCAACAAGAATGAGAGCAAGATAAATAATAATTTTTAAGGAGCGTACAAAACGCTCCTTAATTTATTTTAAACATTTAAAATTAATATTTTATATAAAACAATAAAGGAGCTGGTTAACAGCTCCTTAGTTAATATCTATTTTACATTGATGCCTACACATTTCTTAGTTAAATACTACAACTTCTGTTTCTTCAATTGCCTTATTAACTAATTCCTCTATATTTAAAACTTCTTCAGATTTTCTTATTAACTCTAATCTTGGTTTAGTCTTAGGATGTTTTGGAACAAATATTGTACAGCAATCTTCGTATGGTAATATAGATGTTTCATAAGTATCAATTTCTCTTGCTATATCCATAATATCTGTTTTATCCATAGCTATTAAAGGTCTAAATACTGGTCTATCAGCGCAATCATTACTTACTATTAATCCTTCCATAGTTTGACTTGCAACTTGACCTATACTTTCCCCTGTAGCTACTGATTGAATTCCATTCTTTTCAGCTAAAGCACAAGCTACTCTCATCATAAATCTTCTCATTATTATAGTTAATTCATCTTCTCTGCAACCATTGATTATAGCCATTTGTATTTCTGTAAATGGTACTATATGTAAATTAACTCTTTCAGTATAATTTGATAATATCTTAGCTAAATCTTTTACCTTATCCTTAGCTCTTTCAGAAGTATATGGATGGCTATGATAGTACACACAGTGTAATTCAACACCTCTTCTAGCCATTAAATATCCGGCAACTGGTGAATCAATTCCTCCAGATAACATAAGCATAGTACTTCCATTCATTCCGTATGGAAGTCCTCCAACACCTTTGATTTTATCCTTTGTTGTATATATATATGCCTTTTCTCTAATTTCAATATTTACTAAACACTCTGGATTTTTAACCTTAACTTCTAATCCATTCATATTATAAACTACATAAGCTCCTACTTCTTTAGATGTTTCTAAAGAGTTTTTTTGGAAAGCCTTATTAGCTCTATTAGTTTCTATTTTAAAGTTTTTAGGATTAGCTTCTCTAACTTTATTTAATGCTTCTTCCTTTATAGCTTGCATATCCATAGGAACTTCAGTTACTATGCATACTTCAGCTACTCCAAATACCTTTTTTACTCTTTCAGCTGCTTCTTCAATATTATCAGCTTTAATGAAATATCTTCCTTGATCAGAAATTAAAGAATATTCTATACCCTTTAACTTTCTTTTTATATTATCTCTTAGTTTTTTTTCAAACTTATTTCTATTTAATCCCTTTAAAAATATTTCTGATGCATATTTTACTAATATTAACTTATTCATCTTTTAACTCTCCTCAAAAATGTTAATGAACTTTTTAGTACTTCTATAACTTTATCAACTTCTTCTTTTGTATTATTTTTAGAAAATGAAAATCTAATAGCACTTTCAATTTCAGCTTTGTTTAATCCTAAAGCTTTTATAACATAGCTTCCTTGAATTGCACTTGTCTTAGAAGTGCAAGCTGAGCCTGTAGCAACATAAATATCATTTTCTTCTAATAAGTGTAGAAGTACTTCTGCCCTTACTCCAATGAAAGATACATTTAAAATATAAGGACTAAAATCAGTCCTTGCAGGACTATTAATTCTTATATTGTTTATTTCTCCCAATTTATCTATCATATATTCTTTAAGAATACTTACACATTCAAAATTAGAATTTATGTTTTCCATAGTAATTTCAGCTGCTTTATGTAAACCAATTATTCCTGGCACATTATGTGTTCCACCTCTTATGCCACTTTCTTGGCTTCCACCACTAATTAATGGATTTAAAACTATACCTTTCTTAACAAAGGTAAATCCAACCCCTTTAGGCCCATGTATCTTATGTCCTGCTACTGTTAACATATCAATATTCATTTTTTTAACATCAATATTTAACTTTCCATAAGATTGAACTGCATCTACATGAAATCTAGCCCTAGTACTATTTTCCTTTATTACTTTCCCTATACTTTCAATATCTTGAATTGCTCCCATTTCATTATTTACGTGCATAATTGAAACTAAAACAGTATCCTTTGAAATTGCATTCTTTAATTCTTCTAAGGATATCTTTCCCTCTTTATCAACATTTAAATACGTAACTCTAACACCATTTTTTTCAAGTTCTTTATAAGTATTTAAAACTGAATGATGTTCAAAGATAGTAGTTATAACATGATGTTCAGGTTTTACTATTCCTTTAATTATTAAATTATTTCCTTCACTTCCACCTGACGTAAAATATATTTCATCCTTAGATGCATTTATACTTTTTCCTATAAAATCCCTTGCCTCAGTTATTCTTTTTTCAGCTTTTATTCCTATTTTATGGAGAGATGATGGATTGCCGAAATATTCCTCCATGGCCTTTGCTGTTTCTTCTATAACTTCTTTATAAGGTTTTGTAGTTGCACTATTGTCAAAGTAAATTTCCAAATCTTATCCCTCCTTTAGAATTTCACAATAGATTTAAACTTAATATAACAAATTTTTAATAATAAATAAAGGTTAACAATAAAAAAAGGAGATAAATATCATTATAGATATTTACTCCATTGCTATAAACTCTACTTTTTCAACATCATTTATTTTAGATAACCCTTCAATTAAATTAGTTAAATCTCCATTAATAGTTGAAATATCAATAGTTAAGCTTACATTTGCCTTTTTATTCATAGGTATACCTTGATTAATTGTTATTATGCTTCCACCCTCTTCAGAAATATAATTTAATATTCCTGATAATACACCTTTAATATCATTAATAATTAAATTTATTGTTACTTTCTGCCCTTGATTTGTTTCTACTAATTCAAAAACCATATCCTTATACTTATAATATACACTTCTGCTAATATTAACAGTCTTTGCAGCTTCAGTAACATCTTTTACTTTACCTTCCTTTAGTAGTCTTTTTGCATCAACTACTTTTTCATAAACATCAGGTAAAGCTTTTTTATCTACAATCAAAAAATTACTCTTCATTTGTATCACCTTTATATACAATAGCCCCCAAATTATCTATGGAAAGCTCTTGAGTTTTCCAAGTAATATTTTCCTCTTTTAAAAATTCTCTTATCTTATTAATTATTTCTTTATCATTGTCTTTTATAATAACCATAATTGTTGGTCCTGCCCCACTTAAAAAACAACTTAAAGCACCTAATGATATACATTTATTATAAACCAACTCAAAATTTTCAATTAATGGACTCCTGTATTTTTCATGTATAGCATCCTTACATCCATATTTCAATAATTTATAATTACCATTTGCAAAAGCTGAAATCATTAAAGATACTCTACTTATATTGTATATTGCATCTTTAAAACTAACTTCCTTAGGCAAAACTTTTCTTGCCATTGATGTGGATAGTTCAAAATCAGGAACTATAGATATAAAGCTAACACCGCTTTTTATATCAATTTTGTTATATACAGGCTCTCCATTTTCTACTACTGATACAACCATACCTCCAAATAAAGCTGGAGCTATATTGTCTGGATGTCCTTCTATCTCCACTCCAATTTTAAATAATTCATCAATACTTAATGGATTTCCCATAATATGATTTGCCCCTAAAAGTCCAGCTACTATACAAGTAGAACTTGATCCAAGGCCTCTAGATATAGGAATATCTTCTTTTATTAAACTTATTTTTAGCCCTTTATAATTATACCTACATTTTTCAAAACAAGTTATCATAGATTTATAAACAACATTTTCTTTATTAGAAAACTCGTCTTTAAATCCGTAAAATTTAACTTCATTTTCTTCTTGTGAAAATTCAAATTCATTATATAAGTTAAAAGCTATTCCTAATGTATCAAATCCTGGTCCCATATTTGCTGATGTAGCTGGTACTCTAACCCTAATCATTATTATCTCCTAAGAATTTCATTAAAGCATTTTTTAATTCATTAACTTCTGAAGTATAATTATGAATAATTTCTTTTTCTTCTAATCCATGAAGATTCTTAGGTACATCAACCTTAGAATAATCGTATATCTTTTCTATTGCTTTAAAATCATCAATTTCATTACAATTAAGTCCTAATGAATTTAATATACTTCTTGGGAATTTATATGGACTTGCTGTTGAAGCAATTAAATATGGAGTTTGATCCTTTGTATCACTTATATATTTATTTAAAACCACATATGCTACTGCAGTATGTGTATCAATCAAGTACCCCTTTTTATTATATAATTCCTTTATTGCTTTATAAACTTCTTCAGTGTTAGCATAATTACCATAAAAATCTTTTAAATTCTCTTTTATTTTATCATTAATAGTATATATACCTTTAGAATTTAATCCATCCATTAAATTCTTTATTTCATTACAGTCCCTGCCACTTGCTTCAAATAATAATCTTTCTAAATTAGAAGAAACTAATATATCCATAGAAGGAGATTCTGTTAAAATAAGCTCTCTTCTTTTATCATAAATTCCTTTATTAAAGAAGTCAGAAAGAACATTATTTTCATTAGATGCGCATATAAACTTTGCAATAGGAAGCCCCATTTCCCTTGCATAATATGCAGCAAGTATATTCCCGAAATTACCAGTAGGAACTACTACATTTATTTTTTGCCCCTTTTCTATTTGTTGCTTATTGACTAATTGAAAGTATCCATAAAAATAATAGACTATTTGTGGTAT
>JAEZAL010000047.1 GCA_023427705.1 Bacillota bacterium
GCACAAACATTTAAGTTTGTATGGAGCGGGTGATGAGAATCGAACTCACGTAACTAGCTTGGAAGGCTAGGGCTCTACCATTGAGCTACACCCGCATATGTTATTTATTTTTTTAAAGTGGTCGGGGTGACAGGGATCGAACCTGCGACCTCATCGTCCCAAACGACGCGCGCTCCCAGCTGCGCCACACCCCGATTTAAATGGTGCGTTTTAAGGGATTCGAACCCCTGGCCCACGCCTTAGAAGGGCGTTGCTCTATCCAGCTGAGCTAAACACGCATATTAATTTTAATGGAGCGGGTGATGAGAATCGAACTCACGTAACTTGCTTGGAAGGCAAGGGCTCTACCATTGAGCTACACCCGCATATTAGGTTTTAAATGGTCGGGGTGACAGGGATTGAACCTGCGACCTCATGGTCCCAAACCACGCGCGCTCCCATCTGCGCCACACCCCGAAATCTAATATCTCTCAGCGACAATGTTTATTCTACAATAGGATTAGCAATCCGTCAATACATTTTTTTAAATAATTTTAATAAAAATATTTGTTTCTTACATAAAACATTAAAAACGTGCAATCATTAAACGGATTGCTTAAGCTTTTAGTTATATTTCCTTTATATATACTTCTGGTCTTTTATCTTTATCTATAACTATAAATCCCATTGTTTTCTTCATTCTTCCATAAGGCAAGCTTATACTACCAGGATTCATTATAGTTATTCCATCATAACTATTTATTAATGCTTTATGTGAATGGCCAAAAAGCACTATATCAGCTCCAACTTCTTTTCCCTTATAGAATATTGTATTATACTCACTCTTTACATTATACATATGTCCATGAGTTACAAATATTTTAATTCCCATTACTTCTATAATTCTTTCATATGGATACTCATTATTAATATCACAATTCCCTTTAACTGCATATGTTTCTCCACTAAAATCCTTCTCTAAAAGTTTAATATCTGGAGCACCATCTCCACAATGTATTATAATATCTACATCGTGAAGATGTTTCTTTACTGAATTTACAGTTAAAGCTTCATAATGAGAATCACTTATAACAGCAATTTTCATTTTCCCCTCCTAAAATAGCTCCTCTATTATTTCTCTAAACTTTTTAAGCGCAAGACCTCTATGTGATATTTTATTTTTTTCTTCTAAAGTAAGTTCAGCAAAGCTTTTATTTAATGGTTCATAAAAGAATAATGGATCATATCCAAACCCTTCATTCCCCTTTTCGTTCTCTAATATATAACCTTCTACTGTTCCTCTTATGCTTTTATATTCATTTTTATAATTTATAATTGCTAATTGACATACAAATCTTGCTTTTCTATTTTTATAGTCAACTCCCTTTAAGTTTAAAAGAAGTTTCTCATTATTTTTCTTATCATTGCCATGTTCTCCAGCATATCTAGCCGAAAATACTCCTGGCTCGCTATTTAAATACTCCACTTCTAAGCCAGAATCATCAGACATCACTATAAAATTATTTTCGCCTCTTTTTACTAACTCTTTATATATTTCTGTACATTTCTTTCTTGCATTGTCTTCAAAAGTAAGTCCATCCTCTTCAACATCTATATCTAATCCTATATCCTTTAATGATACAACCTCTATATTAATATCGCTTAAAATTCTTTTTATTTCTTTTATTTTACCTGCATTATTACTGGCAACAACTAACTTTTTCATAAGTTATTTTCCTCCAGTACCTATCCATAATGCATCCATTTTTAATGCATCCTTTTGGATTTGAACCATTTGTTTGATACCCTTTTGAGCTAAGTCTAATAATTCATTTAATTCAGTTCTATTAAAAGGAGAATCTTCCCCTGTACCTTGAACTTCTATGAACTCTCCTTCATCTGTAGCTACTATATTCATATCTACTTTTGCATTAGAATCCTCTTCATAACATAAATCTAATATCTTTTCCCCATTAAGAATACCAACACTTGTTGCACTTACAAATTTTCTAATTGGATATACCTCAAAAGGTTTCTCTTTATGAAGTTTATTAACTGCATCTACTAATGCTACAAAAGCTCCCGTAATTGAAGTAGTTCTAGTTCCACCATCTGCTTGTATTACATCACAGTCTATCCATATAGTCTTTTCACCAAGTGCCTTTAAGTCCATTACAGATCTTAAAGCTCTACCTATTAACCTTTGAATTTCCATAGTTCTACCATCTATCTTAAGTCTGGCTATATCCCTAACTTTTCTTGTTCCAGTAGACCTTGGTAACATATTATATTCAGCAGTTATCCAGCCTTCACCTTGCCCCTTTAAAAAAGGTGGTACTTTATCTTCTATAGATGCTGTACAAATTACTTTTGTATCCCCAACTTCTATTAATACAGAACCTTCTGCATATTTAGTATATCCTCTAGTAATTTTAGCTGCTCTAACTTGATCATTTTTTCTTCCATCTATTCTCATTTGCATTCCTCCATTTCTTAATACTATAAAAATTTATGCACTTTTTTAACTTTTAACTCATATTATTAATATGAGGATTAATGAAGAGGTGAAGAATTTGCGATATATAGGACCATATTTTAGAATGAATAAATTATCTTATAAAGAAATTAACGGCCAACTTTTTCATTTGTCAAAAGAGGCCATAAGAACTTTAGTTTTAGAGTCAAAATGTGGATTAGTTGATTCTACTAAAAATTATAAAAAATTATCATCCTCCATTGATATTACCACATCTACCAATTTTTCTCCACTACTATGTATATACAGAAAATCCTCACCTAATTATATTCATAGTAAAAATTATAATGGGTTTGATGAAGAATCATTTAAAAAGGAGATTTCTCCAACAGCTAATGCACTATTGACTACAAGTATACTTAATCTTTCTACTTATTATTCAAGATTCAAAGATATAGATGAAAAACTATATTCTTATTCGAAAGTCTATAAAAAACTTTCTAAAAGACAGCTTGAGTTTTATTCAATTAATCTGAGAAACAATGAAGGTGTTTTTATTGAGAAAAAAAATTTATCAGAAAACAATTACAAAGGCTTTAATCTTGTAGAAAAAAATAATAAATTTAAATTCTCTGATCAAGCATTTATGATGTTTGCTTATAACCTATATTCAATATTATACCCTGAAGATAAACTTTCATCAGATTATAATAATTTTTCTATTGAAATACTAAATACGCTTATAGAGTTCAAAGAAAATATCTATGAATGCTCTTTTGAAGAAATATGCAAAATATTAACCGCTATAAATATGTTTTATAGCAACTCCAAAAATAATGATGCAAAAGTACTAATTATTGATTTAACAGATTTTTTAATTAATAAATTTGATGAAAAAGACTACTATGTTGATTCATTAGATTTTACCTCATTATTTGCAATAAACTTAATGCTATCATTTAAACATACTCAAATGATTACTTTTAATGAAAAAGCTAAAGATATATTAAAGAAATTATTATCATTATATGATGATGAAAAAAGTATTTTCTTGAAATTATCAAGTAAAAAAGATTTAAAATATAGCTGTTTTGACCTAACATTTTATTTCTTAGCAATATTTATGTATGCTAAAGAAGATAATAGAGAAATAGAATATAAAAACATGCTTTATTCCTTATACAAAAAAAGCTTTATTAATTCTGGTATAGTAACTTCTTGGCCAGATGCACCTACTTTAGATGATGCTGAAAGATATAGAGGATTAACATTTAACTCCTCTGATATGCTTGATGAAGATTTCTTTAAGATGTCTACAACACAATCACCATCAAATTCCGGAGTAGCTCCTATATTTAAGAAAAATGTTACTTATTCAAAAAAGAAAGATACATTTTCATCATCCAATTCATCCTTTGATAGTTATAAGAATCTCTCTATATATAATTTAATTATATTTTTGTTCATGAATGATTTCATGTTAGAAACAAACTTACTACCTAGCTCTTCAAGTAATAGGGAAATTGAAGAAGATTCTGATGATGATAATGATTTTGAAGTTAATGACGAATTAAATAAAGAAATTATAAATGATGTAAATAATGAAATTAGAGAAAATGAAAAAGAAAGTAAAGAAAAAGATTCATAAAATATAAAATGATAAGACTGACTAAATACAGTCTTATCATTTTTGTATTTCACTAAAATTAATATTTCCATTACCATCTAAAACTAATTTTTTTATTTTTTTATTTATTGCAATATTATCATTATAAAATATTAAAGGTAAAACAGTATAATTATTAAATAAATCTTCTTCTATATCTATAAAAATACTTAACATATCACCTTCTGTTTTTGCTTGTAATAATTTTTCTTTTTTATCAACCTCTAAAAAATTTATTAAACTATTATAAATTGATTCATCATTTGAAAAATTCAAATCACCTTTAATTAATATAAAATCATAGTAATTTTCCTTATCAATAGAATTTAATTCTTCCTTACTAATTAAATCATAAACTAGGTTAATTTCAGCATTGTTTTTAAACCAAGAAGCTAAGTAATCACAGATTTCTTTGTTTTCAGTATTCTCTTCTACTATCATATGTACCACCTGTGGTTTAGTCCATTCTGAAGCCTCTGTACTCATTACTTTTCTAGTTTGAAGTTTAGCTAAATCTTCTTTATCATCTCTAAAATAACTTCCTTCTGCTAATTCAATATATATACTATTATTAATTACGTATTCATCTAAAGCTTTATTAATAAGTTTATATATTTCTCTTCTACCTTCTACTTCTAATGTATCAGATTTAGGATTAAAGGCTAAATACATAGCTTTATTTGATTTTAGAGTAATTAATCTTCCTTCTGAATTTAATCTACTTAACTGACTTTTAGGAGGGTTAATAACTATATCTCTTCTCCCAACCTCGAAAGAAGCCATAGCTACCTCTTCATCCTCATAAGGAATAATCTTAATTCTATCAGCTATATTAGAATTTACTGTGTTATTTTTCTTAAGATTTACCTCTGACATAGTCATATTTTCAATACTATAATAACCTGAATAAATTAAATTACTATAATTATTCTTTATATTTTTCCAAAGCAAAACATCTTTTCTAACCCTATATTGTGGAGTAGTAAGCTCCTGTATGAATTTATCATCCTTTGAATTTAATCTAAATACTATATTTTCTTCTCCATAACTTACTCCAACATCTTTATCGAAAGCTCCTTCTCCACTTCTAAACCTTTGAGCACCATATACATTTAATAAGGCTGCTATATTTTGCTCATCTTCTTCGGTTAAAATTTCTCTAAAAAATGTGGCAATATCTTTTGGAGTTATTTTAGTTCCATCACTCCAAAATACATCATTTCTTATTTTAAAATCATATTCTAATCCTTCATCTCTTACTTCAACACTTTCAGCCAAAGATGGTTTAATTTCATTATTCTGATCTAATTCTACTAACCCTCTGCTAGTTGCTGTAACAATATCCTGAGCTCTTTTGTTTAAACTCCCTACAGCTTTAAAATCTGTTGGAATCTGTGATACTGAATATATAACCTCATCGTTATTGCTTTCAGTTTTTGGAGTTGAAACATCTATAAAGCCTATTAAAAAGCTAACTACTAAAGCTGAAGATATTAGTGTTATAATTAATTTCTTCATATTATACTTCTCCTTATGATTAGTATCTTTTAGAATTATATCCAAATAACTACATAAGTAATCAAAAATATTATAATTTATGTAAATATACATTTTTTTATTTACCATATGCTATAATCTTTTTATCTGAATTGTGGAGGAATATATATGGATTTAGCAGTGCAAATTTTTCAAATGGTCTTTTATGGTATCGGTTCTTTATTTATGATAACACTTACTATTATAGGTATATGGAGTTTCATTATTTTTAATAAATACTATAAAACAAAAAGAATTGAAAATTATCTACTTGAAAAAATTTATCATGCTATAAATAAGCTTACTTATAAATCTAATAGCACACTTAATGAAAATTCTGATGAAGAATTAATAGGTATTGATGCTTTATTAGATGAGGAAATGTAAAGTATAGTAATTAAAATGAAGGAGAAACCTTATTAAAGAGTTTTCTCCTTTTTAATTATAATTACTTTTCATATAACCACACTATAATACTTTTACTATTTAAATATAATATTGTAATATCTATCTACTGTTTTTTCAAAATCTAATATATCAAAGTTTCTTCCTATTCTTAAGGTTTCTTTACCATCTACAAACAATAGTAAAATAGGTAAAGAAAAAATATTATATTCTGCTGCAATTTCTTTATTTTCTATAGCATTAATTTCTAATAGCTTCACTTCATTATAATTACTAATAACATGTAAAACTTTTTCCTTTATAGTATCACAAGCTCCACAGGTTGCTCCACTAAAATACACTATGCTTATCAAATTTTCTTTCTTAAACTTTTCAATTTCATCCCTTATCATATTTCCTCCAAATTAATCTTAATTTTATATTTATTATATCATTTTAATAAATTATTTATAAAATTCCTTTTCATTGTAAATACTAAAAATGGAGGTGTTTAATTTGAAGAAAAAATATACAATTTTAATACTAGCAACATTATCAATTGTTTCCTTTATTATTTTTATACCTACACTTACAGCTAAAAGTAATAATTCTGATAGCTCCCAGTTTGAGCTTAAACCTTTGCCTTATGCTTATGATGCATTAGAGCCATACATAGATAAGGAAACAATGATGCTACATCATGACAAGCATGAAAAAGCTTATCTAGATAATTTAAATAAAGCAATTGCTAAATATCCTGAATTATATAAAAAAGGATTAGAAGGAATTTTAAAAGATTTAAATTCTGTTCCTAATGATATAAGGGAAACAGTTAAAAATAATGCTGGTGGTGTTTATAATCACGACTTCTTTTGGTCAATTATGTCTCCTGAAAAAGGAATGACTCCAAAAGGAGAATTATTAAAAGCAATTAATAATGACTTTGAATCTCTTGATAATTTTAAAACTCAATTTAAGGATGCTGCTTTAGAAAGATTCGGTTCTGGATGGGCTTGGCTTGTTCTTGATAACAACGGGAAGCTATCTATAATTTCTACTGCTAATCAAGACTCACCAATTTCTCAAGGTTTAACTCCAATCTTAGGAATAGATGTATGGGAGCATGCATATTATTTGAAATATCAAAATAAACGTGGAGATTATATTGATAATTGGTGGAATGTAGTTAATTGGAAGCAAGTAGAAAATAACTATAATTCAACCAAAAAATAATTCTGCTGAAATATTAAATAAAAATGGAGCTGTTTAACAGCTCCAAATTAAAATCATATTCATTTAAGAAACTCCCCAAGGAGTTTCTTCATTAATTCTATATTCTACATTATTAATTTTACATTCATACTAGAATATAGTATTTTGTTCTTCTTTATCAAATATATGAATCTTATTAGGGTCAAATCCAAATTCTATTGGATCACCAATCTTATAATCGGCTGCTGCTCTTGACTTAATTATAAAGTTTGCTCCGTCCTTCTTAATATGGATATATGTTTCAGCTCCTAGGTTTTCCTTTAAGTCAACTTCTCCATTAAAACTAACAACACCAGGTTTATTTAATTCATCTTTAGTATGATAAATATTTTCTGGTCTTACTCCAACTATTACTTCTATATTTTCAGCATTTTTTTCTTTTATAAATCCAACCTTTTCAGCTGGGATTTCCATTAACTTATCAAATACTTTAACATATTGTTTTCCATTTTCAATTAAAGTTTGTCCATAAGTCATATTCATTTGTGGACTTCCAATAAATCCTGCAACAAATAAATTTGCTGGATGGTTATATATTTCATTAGGTGATGCAACCTGTTGGATAACTCCATCTTGCATAACTACAATTCTAGTTCCTAAAGTCATAGCTTCAGTTTGGTCATGTGTAACATATATAAATGTTGTATTTAATTTATTATATAGTTTAGATATTTCTATTCTCATTTGAACTCTTAATTTAGCATCAAGATTTGATAAAGGTTCGTCCATTAAGAATACTTTTGGACTTCTAACTATAGCTCTTCCCATAGCAACTCTTTGTCTTTGCCCACCTGATAAAGCTTTTGGTTTTCTATCTAATAAATGTTCTATATCTAGAATTTTAGCTGCTTCTCTAACCTTTGTATCTATTTCAGCCTTTGGTAACTTTCTAAGTTTTAATCCAAATGCCATATTTTCATAAACAGTCATATGAGGATATAATGCATAGTTTTGGAAAACCATTGCTATATCTCTATCTTTAGGTGCAACATCATTAACTAATTTATCATCAATATATAATTCTCCACCTGATATTTCTTCTAATCCAGCAATCATTCTTAAAGTTGTTGACTTACCACATCCTGATGGTCCAACGAAAACAATAAACTCCCTATCTTCAATATCTAAATTAAAATCTTTAACTGCTTGGAATCCATTGTCATATACCTTTTGAATACCTTTTAATTTTAAACCTGCCATAATTCTCTCCTCCAATTATATTAATAAAATACTAATGGGTTAACTCTTTTTATTAAATCTAATAATTTCTCGTCGGCTGCTAATTGAAATCCTATAACACCTTCAGAGGTTTTAACTATGTAAACCATAGACTTAATTCCAGACTCCTCTAAATATGCTTTTTTAACCTTAGTTTTGTTGCTTAATTTTTCTAAAGTTTTTACACTAGATATTTCTCTTATATTAAAGCTTCCTATTTCCTTTCTTTTGCTCTTATTCATAATCTTATATATTGAAAGTTCATTTCCAGTAAGCTCGTACTCATATTCCACTATTATCTTCCTAGATAATATAAAAATAATGACATACACTAATGCAAAAGCTATTGCACCTACTATGTTTAATATTGCTAAAAACAATACTGCTATTACTATAGATGCCTTTGATAAAATATTAAACCTCTTTTCTATCCCTTGATAGTCTTTTGTTTGAAACTGCTCATAAAAGCAATCCATTCCTACACCTCCTTGTATCGTTTACAAAAAGCTTATGATTTAATTATATTATGTTTCTGTTTTATTTCAATTTTATTCATATTTTAGACTAACTTTCCTAAATAATGACTAATAAAACTCGAAATATCTTGTGACTTTTTACAATATATAAAAATAGTAAGGTTACCCTAAGGCAACCTTACTATTATCTTATTTTTATTACTGATAATCTATGCAAAGCTCTTGTACTCATTATATAATTAATTAAATTATCAGTCTTTTCATCAAAATCAACCATTATTACAGCATCAAATTCTAATCCCTTAGCATAATAAGAAGGAACTAATACCTTACCCCCTCTATAAACTATATCAGAATTATTGAATGCTAAAATATTTGTGCGTTTTTTTAGTTCAGGTGAAATACTATTTAATTCTTCTTTATCCTTAGTTATAACAGCTACATTTTCATATTTTTCTTCTTGATAATCCTCTAAAAGATTAACTATTACTTCTATTAAATCTTCAATATCACCCTTAGGAACAGTAGTTTCTAACACGTCAAATTCTCCTTTTCTAACAAAAGGTACTACTGTATTTGCATTTAAGAATTTATTAGCATATTCCATAATTTGATAAGTAGATCTATAACTTTTATTTAGCTCATATAAATTGAAGAATCCACCAAAAATCTCTTTTAATCTTAGCATAGCTGGTATTTCTTCTGCCTTAATTAATCTTTGATTAGCATCACCTACTACTGTATAACTTCTGCATCCTGTTAGTTCTTTAAGAACTATAAATTGAAGCATATTATAATCTTGAGCTTCATCTATAACTATGTGCTTAATTTCATAATTTGCTTTTTTACCTTCTAATTTTATCATTAAATATAGAATTCCAGCTAAATCTAAATATGAAAGAGTTTCAATATTAGCAAATTCCTTATATATATTTACTATATTTTCATTATCAATCCAAGCTTCTATTTCAGCTTTAGATTTCATAACTTCTCTAACTACATCTCTTATAGCAATTCTTCTTCTAAACTCTATATTATTTTCTTCTATTACTAATTCATCAGCTGATAATTTTGCTATCTCATCTTGAGCATTTTTATTAATTTCTCTAACTTTTTCATCTCTCTTATCTTTTATTTTAGAAAATAATATTCTCTTTATTTTTTGACTTCTTCTAAATATAGGCATATATTTATAGTGTTTTTCAAATAACTCAATAATCTCATCAACTGAAACTATTTCTTCATTTAAAAATACAACATCCTCAATATTGAAATATCCTTCTTCTATTTCATTTATTTTTTTGTCTAATAATTCAATATATTCTTTAGAAGATTTATATTTAATTTCATTTATTACTTCCTCGTTACCTCTTAAAACCTCTTCTAGATAAGAAGTTATATCTTCAACATGTTCATTAAGACCTATTTCTTTATATGCAAATGATAAGAAAGTTTCATTTTTAACTGCTGTTTCACCTAAGTTAGGTAAAACTTCTGATATATAATCCATAAATATATCATTCGGTCCAAGAATTAATACTTTATCAGTTAGCTGTTGTCTATAGTTATATAAAAGATATGCAACTCTATGAAGTGCTATTGTAGTTTTACCAGATCCAGCAACTCCATTAACTACAACAACTTTATTCCTATCAGCTCTAATTATTTCATCTTGTTCTTTTTGTATTGTATTTACTATATCCTTAAGTTTTTCTCCTGAATTTGAAGATAAAACCATTTGTAGAATTTCATCTTGTATATTTATATCAGAATCAAAATACCCTTCTAACTTAGCCTTTTTTACGATAAGTTGCCTTCTTGATAATATATCTACGGGTATTTCGCCTTGTGGGCTTGTATAGCTTGTTTTACCTAACATCCCTTTATAAAATAGTGATGCAACTGGTGCTCTCCAATCTACAATTACAGGTTCATAACTTCCTTCTGGAGTTAATCCATATCTTCCAATATATAATTCTTCATTAAAACCATCATCAACAAAGTTAATTTTCCCGAAGTAAGGAGATTCCTTTAACTTAACAAATTCTGATAACTTTCTATCAATAGCCTTATAACTTTCTTCCTTTATATATCTTTCATGATCAAAGTATTCTATTAGTTTATCTTCATCATCTCTATATTCCTCAATATACTTTTTTCTATAATCAAGTATATACTCAGAAATAGCCTTTCTTTTTTCTATATAATTTAAAGTCTCATCATTAAGGATGCTTAACGTTTTTTTTAGATTTTCCTCTTCTTTTAAGAATTCAATTTTATCCAAGAGCATTTCCCCCTTTGATTTTTTACTAAGAAAGAGTGTAACAAAAAATTTGTACACTCTTTCTTTAAATTACCCAACTTTTATTATTTTAAACTTCAGTCAATTTTAAATCAACTTCATTTTAATATTATTTTTATTAGATAACTTCAATATTCTCATCTAATAAAACATCATTTTTAGCTTTATTAGCTTCCTTATCCTTATCTTTCTTTTCTTTCTTTGCTTTAAGTTCAGGATACTTTTCATATACAAATTCCATAAACTCATCTCCAAAAATAGTTTCTTTTTCTAATAGATACTCTGAAATCTTATCTAATAAATCTCTATTTTCATTTAAAATTTTTCTAGTATTTTGGTGACAAGTCCTAATAATATTTAATACTTCTTGATCTACTAAAGTAGATGTTTCTTCACTACATTCCCTAACAGCTCTTCCATCTAAATATCTATTTTGAAGAGATTCTAAAGCCATCATATCAAATTTATCAGTCATACCATAAATAGTTACCATACTTCTTGCAGTTTTAGTAGCTCTTTCTATATCATTAGATGCTCCAGTTGAAACTAAATTAAATACTTCTTCTTCTGCAGATCTTCCACCTAACATAACCATAATTTGATTAGTAAGTTCTTCTTTAGAAACAAGATATTTTTCTTCTTCTGGTAATTGCATAGTATATCCTAATGCTCCCATAGTTCTTGGAACTATAGTAATCTTATGTACTGGATCAGAATTTTCTAAAAGAGCTGCAACTAAAGCGTGCCCTACTTCATGGAAGGCAACTACTCTCTTTTCCATAGGAGAAAGAATTCTATCTTTCTTTTCTTTACCAGCAATAATAACTTCCACTGCTTCTCTTAAATCTTCTTGCAATACATATTCTCTTCCATGTTTAACTGCACTTAAAGCAGCTTCATTTACTATATTAGCTAAATCTGCTCCTACAGCTCCTGGAGTACTTTTTGCAATTTCTTCTAAATCTACATCATCACCAAGCTTAACACCTTTAGAATGAACTTTTAAAATATCTATTCTTCCCTTAACATCAGGTCTATCAACTATAACTCTTCTATCAAATCTTCCTGGTCTTAATAATGCTTTATCTAATATTTCTGGTCTATTTGTTGCAGCTAAAACTACTATTGCCTTAGTTGAATCAAATCCATCCATCTGTGTTAATAATTGATTTAAAGTTTGCTCTCTTTCATCATTAGTTTGAAGTTGAGAATCTCTACTCTTACCAATGGAATCTACTTCATCTATGAATATTATACAAGGAGCATTCTTTTCTGCTTCTTGGAATAAATCCCTAACCTTTGCAGCTCCCATTCCAGCAAACATCTCAACGAAATTGGAACCAGAAATTGATAAAAACGGTACATTTGCTTCACCAGCAACTGCTTTGGCAAGTAATGTTTTTCCTGTTCCTGGTGGCCCAACTAAAAGTGCACCTTTAGGTAATTTAGCCCCAATATCTGTATATTTTGAAGCATTATTTAAGTAATCTATTATTTCTTTTAATGATTCTTTTGCTTCATCTTGGCCTGCTACATCATCAAAAGTTACTTTTATATCATTTTCTTTGTAGACCTTAGCATTACTTTTACCTAATCCCATCATAGGTCCTGCACCCATTCGTTTTCCTATTCTTCCTGCTAAGAATCTAAAAACACCAAAAAGTATTATAGGCATAATAACCCAACTAAATATAAAATCAGCTAAGAAATTATTTTGCATAGGCTCTGCCATATACTCTACTCCAGATTCATTTAATATATTAACTAAATTTGGATCTTCTATATTCCCAGTATATAATACTTTTCTTTTTGAGCTTCCTTCTGCATTTTCCTTAGGTAAAATTTTTATTTCGTTTGATGAAATAACAACACTTTCTACTTGTTTATTCTCTAACATATTTAAAAATTTATTATAAGTAATTTGTTCTGTAGTCATAAAATTTTTGGCTACTGTAAATCCATATAAGAATAAAAATGCTAAAATCGCATATATTATTGTATTTTTCTTATTATTATTGTTCTTGTTTTCTTCAGTATTCTTATTATCCATATCTTTTCCTTTCTAAAAATTATTTTATTTTCCCTATTTCATTTAATGGATATACCTTAATTTGAGCTTTGCCAGTAATATCTTCCCCATCAATATAAGGGTTAATCCAATATCTTGAATCTTTTGAATATAATCTATTATCCCCTAAGAAGAAATACTTTCCTTCTGGAACTTCATAGACTCCATTATAATTATCTTGTGCACCTATATAATCTTCTTGTAATACTTCTCCATTAACAGAAACAACACCATTTTCTATTTCAATTTTATCACCAGGTAATCCAATTAATCTTTTGATTAAGTCTTCCTGAAGTTCTTCTGAATAGAAAACTATTATATCTCCTCTTTCTAATCTATCTAAATTATAAATCCTTGTTACAAATAATCTATCACCAACATTTAGAGTAGGTACCATAGACTCTGATGGAATTAATACTTTAAATAATACAAATTTATTTATAAGAAAAGCAATAATAAAGGCTGAAATTATTGGGATTCCCCACTCATAAATGAAATTTTTTATTGAATTTTTTCCTTTTCCACTATTCTCAATATTATTTTCTGTCATTCTTCCCATAATCCTTTCATTAATTTATCTATTTCTTCTTTCCTTAGCTTTGTAGCTTCTTTATCTATATAATAAAGGTTTTCCTTTTTGTAAAGTATATCTCCCTCTTTTGCTTCTCCAACTATAAGATTATTTTCAACATTAAATATATTTCCCTCAAAACCTTCTAATATCACATAGTTTCCTTCTATTCTGTCAACTATATATTCCTTATTCACCATAGATATTACCTTTGTTCACCTCACTCTATACTTTATATTATATTTTAGTATATCATATTATTATAATTTTAAATAGCATACCATTTACAAAAATAGGAGCCGTATAAAATCCTTCATTTAAGAAACGATTATTATATATAGCTCCACTTAATAATATTATAATTCTTCTTTAATTAAATCTTTGTAACTTTGTCTCTTTACAACTACTCTTGCTTCACCATTTCTTACAAAAACTACTGCTGGCCTAGTAATTTTATTATATACACTTGCCATTGAAAATCCATAAGCTCCAGTAGATAGTATAGCTAATGTATCTCCACTTTCAGCTTTTTGAATATCTATATCTTGTATTAATATATCTCCTGACTCGCAGCATTTTCCTGCTATCGTAACCTTATCATCCATTGCATCTAAAGCCTTATTAGCTATTAATGCCTCATATTTTGCTCCGTATAAAGCTGGTCTAATATTATCTGTCATACCTCCATCTACTGATAAATATTTTCTGATATTTGGTATTTCTTTTATATTACCTACTGTATATAATGTAGTCCCAGCATTTGCAACTATTGATCTTCCTGGCTCTATAGTTAATATAGGTTTCTTAATTTCTAAATCATTACAAATTTTCTCTACGCTATCTAATATAGCTTTACAATATTCATCTATTTCTTTTGGGCTATCTCCTTCAGAATAATATATTCCAAACCCTCCACCCAAGTCTAATTCCTCTATATAATGACCAGTTTCTTGTTTAATATCATAAACATATTTTATCATCACTTCAACCGCATCTTTAAATGGTTCTGTTTCAAATATTTGTGATCCTATATGACAATGAAGTCCAACTAAATTTATATTATCTAAATCTAATGCCTTCTTTACAGCATCCATAATTATATTTCCTACAGGTGAGAATCCAAACTTAGAATCTATTTGACCTGTCTTTATATAGTCATGGGTATGGGCTTCTATTCCAGGTGTTAATCTTAAATAGATATCTTGTTTTTTATTATAAATTTCCGCAATTTCATTTATTTTAATTATCTCTTGAAGATTATCTACAATAAATCTACCTACACCTAACTTAATTCCAAGCTCTATTTCATCTAAGGTTTTGTTATTTCCATGAAAATATATTTTATTCATTGGAAATCCTGCTTTATATGCAGTATATAGCTCTCCACCAGAAACTACATCTAAATACAAACCTTCATTATTAATTAACTTACACATTTCCATTGTTAAAAATGCTTTTCCAGCAAAAGCTATTCTATTATTTTCTTCTTTTACTTTAAATGCATTTACATAGCCCCTACACTTATCCAATAAAAGTTGTTCATCCATTACGTAAAGTGGTGTACCATATTCTTTAGCTAAATCACTGGCTTTTATTCCTCCAATGACTAGATCATTTCCTATTATTTCACTTGCCCCAAATAACCTCATATATTACCTCCAATATACTTTATAGATATTATGATAAAGCCACCATGGTTAACCACAGTGGCTTTGTCATTCTATTTATTATTATACACTTTTTTTAATAATTATTCTATATTTAAGCAAATAATTTATACTTTTTAATTTTCCCCTCTATACTTGTCCATTAAGTTTCCCATTACATCTGCAGATGGTTGAGGTGTATATGTTATAGCATTTGCGCCAGCCTCAATAGTCTTCATAATACTTTCAATAGTTGGTCCCCCAGTAGCTATTATAGGAAAATTTGGGAACTCTTCTCTAATCTTCTTAACTATATTAGGAGTATTTTTTCCTCCTGATACATTTAATATTGAAGCACCAGCTTCTATTCTTTCAGCTACATTTTCACACTCTGATACTATTGTAACTATTACAGGTATATCTATTATTTCTTTTACATTTCTTATTATTTCATTGGAAGTTGGAGCATTTACAACTACACCCATAGCCCCTTTAAATTCAGCATCTAACGCCAAATTTACTACTCTTTTTCCTTGGGTAATTCCTCCACCAACGCCACAAAAAACTGGAACATCAGCAGTCATAACTAAAGCTTGAGTTATAATAGGCTGAGGGGTAAAAGGATAAACTGCTATTATTGCATCAGCATTTGTGTTTTTTATAATTGCTACATCTGTTGTAAATAATAAAGATTTTATTCTTTTGCCAAATATTTTTATTCCACTACATTCTCTAATACAGGAAGGAACCTCTATTACATGGCTTCTTAATGCTCCTTTTATCTCTGGTACCTGCTTCATTTTTTTCACATCCATATAAAACTCCTCCTATTTATCTTCCACTTTATTACTTTTTTTCGTATAATTAAATTATACTACTTTTTTTACACGTATTATATATTTAACTAGATTAATTTTATTAATATATATTTAACTAGATTATTTTATAAGATTATACTCAAAGAATCAATATCTATTATAATTATTACTTTTAAAATTAAAATATTTCTGTAAGAGGTGATTTGTATAAA
This sequence comes from Bacillota bacterium, assembly GCA_023427705.1. Classification (GTDB taxonomy): domain Bacteria; phylum Bacillota; class Clostridia; order Clostridiales; family Clostridiaceae; genus Clostridium. Next base: position 16,625 of record JAEZAL010000047.1, read on the forward strand.
AAAGAGTAAGTTATATCCTCCTTATATGGTTTTGCTAACTATCTATTTTTTCTTTATTGTAATTGCATTTATTCTAGATTCTCCAATTGAAATATTAACAGGGCTAAAAAATATAATTTTAAGTCCAGATATATTAATTTCTGATTACGTAGAAATTGGAGGAATTGGTGCTTCACTTGTTAATTCAGCTTTAACTAGCATTTTTTCGTTACTACTTTTAGTATTCATTGGTGTTAAACCAAACGGATCTACTATTATGTCTTTATGGTTGATTACTGGATTCGCATTTTTTGGAAAGAATATACTTAATATTTGGCCAATTATTGTAGGTGTCTATCTTTACTCAAGATATCAAAAAGAACCTTTCCTTAACTATAGTTTAGTTGCAATACTTTCTACTACATTAGCCCCTACTGTAAGCCAACTTAGTTTTACAAACTGCTTTTCACCTACCTTGGGAATTATACTCGGATATATAATTGGAATAATAACAGGATTTATAATAGCACCCATTTCAGCTCATTGTATTAAAGTTCATAATGGATATAATCTATACAATGTAGGTTTTGCAGGTGGAATTTATGCTACTTTATTAATGTCTATTTTAAGAGCTTTAGGTATAGAATTTGAAACTAGGCTTATATGGAATACAGATTCAAACTATATTTTCGCTATTCTACTTTTTATAATATCAATTTATTTTATTTTCATAGGGCTATATAAAAATCCTTCATTCAAAGAAGATTTCTTAACATTAATTAAACAACCTGGAAGATTAGTCAGTGATTTTTATTTATTATATGGAAAGACATGCTACTTTAATATGGGGATACTGTGCCTTTTATCAACAATACTTGTACTAGTTTTAAAATCTCATTTAAATGGACCTACTATTGCAGGTATATTTACTATTGTAGGCTTTGGGGCTTTTGGAAAACATATTTTAAACGTTACACCTATTTTTATAGGTGCAATTTTAGGAGCCTTAGTTCATATTAATCCAATTAACTCACCATCCCTAATAATTTCTATCCTTTTTTCTACTGCCCTAGCACCAATAGCTGGAAGGTTTGGATATAAGGTAGGTATATTAGCTGGATTTTTACACGTAAATATGGTAACTAATATAGGATACCTTCATGGTGGACTTAATTTATATAACAATGGTCTAGCAGCAGGCTTTGTAGCTATGATTTTAATACCAGTAATAAATGTTTTTGAAAAGGAGGCTGCATAAAATGAAATACCAATTTGAAAAAAACCTAAAAATTATTAATGAACTAATGACTTATCTACATAAGTTAGGTTCAAAAGATATTAATGTAAGATTAGAAAAAGGTAACTCATCTACCTTATTTCTTATATGGGGAGAGATAGACAACATATCTTCTGATGAGTTAGATAACTTAACAACTATGCTAAATACCGATAGACAACATGAAGTTGAAGAATACTATTGGAATTTAGGTGGAGAAAGTGAGTCTGACGGTGAACTTTCTCTAGTTGGTATGATGATAGATAAGGTTGAGATAACATATTTAAATAACATTTTAACTTTTAAAATATATAGAGACGAGTCATAATAATAAAAAACAGTATCTAGCTATGTAACAGATACTGTTTTTTATTATAATCCTTTTAATTCTAATATTTTTTTAACTACTTTGGTTCCTATAATGTCTTCTTTCATTTCTTCTAAAGCATTAGTAAGTTTCGTCCAACCCATACCTTCTACTTCTGTAGATTTATTAATTTCTCCTGAAACAAAATCTGCTACAAATGTTATCATTAGTATCTCTTTATCAAATACATAATCTGATCCCAAGTATCTAATATTATTTATTTCTATACCAGCTTCTTCTTTTACTTCTCTACGAACTGCTTCTTCTGCAGTTTCATTATTTCCAACGTAACCTGATAATAAAACCTTTGAATTTTCATATATATAACTTTGTTTTAATAATAATATTTCATCATTTTTTATTATTGCTACCATTATACATGGTTTAGGAGTATCAAAGAACATAATATCATCATAAGAGCAGTATGGAACTCCACCTTCATCCCAACTAAACTTTTCTTCTAATCCTCGTCCACATATAGGGCAAAACTTATACTTCATATCCCACCTCAAAATTAGTAAAAAATAGGTTAATTACAATATTATATCAACTTTTTTATTTATTTCAATGCTTTTTTTATCCACAGTACAATTATAAGCCATAATATCTACACCATTTTCCTTCGCCAATCTTAAAGCTTTACCAAACTCTGGATCAGTAACATCATTAGGTGAAAATGTATAAACATTATCTAATTGTATTAAAAATAGAATTCCTGCTCCATATCCTTGTCTCTTTGCTTCAATAAGTTCCATTATATGCCTAGCACCTCTTTCTGTTGGGGCATCTGGAAATCTGCAATGACAACTTTCTTCAAGGGTAACTCCCTTCACCTCTAAATAATATATTTCTTCCTCTTCTTCTGTGGATAACTTAAAGTCGAATCTACTTTTTCCAAATGTCTTTTCTCTGTTTATTATTGTATACTTATGTAAATTCTCAATTTTTTTATTTTCTAAAGCTTCCTGAACTACTTTATTTGGAATTTGTGAATCAATATTAATTAATATCTCACCTTTCATTGCAGCTATTAAATCATATTTAGTTTTTCTGGTAGGATTTAATTCTTCTCTAAGAAATACAGTTGTCCCTTCTGTTAATATTTCTCTACATCTACCTGTATTAGGTACATGTACTATAGTTTCTTCATCATTTAATAATACCTTTGCATTAAATCTATTAGGTCTACTTAAAAATTTTCCTTCTAAGATTTTCTTATCGAACTTCATATTATTACTCCCTTAAATAAGATATTTTTTTCTACATTTTTCTCAATAACTTTTGAAATTATCCATCTAAAACTATAAAGTTTTCCACAGGTCAATTTTAATAATATTAGCTTTTTCCGGTATTTCTATTATAATTTTAACATTATCCACAGTTTTTATCCACATTTTGTACAAACTGTGAATAACTTTACTTCTATGCATATATATGCTTTTTTTGTAATATTACTTTATATATCAAATATATTTAATTATCATCAAAAATCATCATATTGTTACAAACATACATTCAAGCCATATATATTGTGTCAATACTTTTTTTAAAGTTTTCAACAGTTTTTAAGAATTGTCCACAAATTGTGGATAACTTTCCACAATTTTAACATATAATATTACGTTTATACACATGTTGAATTATATTTAAGTATAATTTTTATAGAATTTAAGCAAAAAGCTGTATTAAAAATTACTTTTAATACAGCTACATACTATCTTATTGAATTTTTATACTTGTACCATGAAAGTAAATACTGAGGTACTAAAACAAATGGTCCAATTAAAAGCGTTGCTCCAGCCCATATTATTTTATTTTGTTCCTTTTCTTCAGCTAACTTAAATGATGCAAAAACTGATACTAATAATAATATTATTATCATAGTTTATCTTTTATCTCCCTTATTTTATAATCCTTAATCCACTTATATTTTACATAATATAGACTTATTTTTCAATAAATCTATGTTGGCAAAATAGTAAACTATTTGTAAAGTTATAAAAGCAGTTTTCTATTTAAATTCTATATAAAAATTAAATACATATGCATTTAGAATATGTTATATATTTTTTGAAATCTAATAGCTTCTTCTTTATTACCTAAAATTTCATTTGCTTTGCTAAGTAATAGATATACCTCTTTATTATATGGATCAATTCCAATTGCTTTCTTTAATAAGTTGTGTGCTTCAATAGCATTTTCTTTATTACTTAATAACATTTCAGCTTCTTTTAATATGTTATAATCTTGTTTATATTCATCACTTTTCTCTATCTTTTCTTCAATTTCATCTAATACTGTATTTATCCTATCAGTTGAAAATGGCTTCTGTAAATATATAAGCGCTCCTAACTTTGTGCATTCAATGGCATTTTTAACTGTAGCAAAAGCTGTCATTATTATTACAGGACAATCTACTCTCTCATCTTTAATGATCTTCAAAATTTCTGTTCCACTTATACCAGGCATTCTAATATCTAGGAATATTAAATCAATATCTATATCCTTGTTTCTTATAATTTTTAATGCTTCCACTCCATTATCTGCTGTAATTGCACTATATCCTCTTATCTCAAGACAAGTACTTAATAAATTTCTAATATTTTTAGTGTCATCTATTATTAGTACCCTTTTCATTATCCCAACTCCTAAATCTAATTTGTACTTAATGGAATAGTAAAGATAAACTTACTTCCTACTCCAATCTTACTTTCACACCAAATTTCTCCACCATGAATTTCAACTATTTCTTTTGCAATAGCAAGTCCTAAGCCAGTACTTTCTTGAGGTATTTCAAAACCTTCTACTCTCACGAACCTTTCAAATACTTTATTTAAATATTCTTCAGGTATACCTCTACCAGTATCTGTTACAGATACAAATATCTTTTCATTATCATAACTTGCACCTATTTTCACTATTCCATTTTCAGTATATCTTATAGCATTAGAAACTAAATTGTTTAAAACCCATTTTATTCTTTCACTATCTATCATTACATAAGGTAACTTGGAATTTAAATTTAATTCTAAAGATATAGCTTTTTCTTTAGCTTGAGATTTAAAACTATTAAAAGTATCTTGTATAAGCTTATTTATATCTTCATCTTTTTTATTCAAAGTGTTTTTATTAGACTGTAACTCGTACACTTTTAATAAATCAGAAACTAATTCATTTAATTTTTGTACATCTTCTTCCATAGTATCTACTATATCTTTTTGCTTTCCATTTAACTTTCCAATATTATCATTATTTATAAGTCCTATTCCCATCATCATAGAGGTTAATGGTGTTTTTAATTCATGTGATATAGTACATATAAAGTTTTTGCTAGTTACTTCTGATTCTACTAAATCAGTAACATCTTTAATAACTAATAATGTATCTTTATGTTTTTTATTTTCTACTTTATTAGAAGAAATATCTACTTTTAGAAATAATCTCTTGTTTCTATAAATAACCTCTATTATTTTATTATCTTCCTTACTAATTTCATTTTCTTGAATTAAATTATATATTTCAGGTAAATTAATTATATCTAAGAAATATTTTTTCTTATAATTATTTTCATTTATCTTAAATAATTGTATACCATTTTTATTAATAAATTTTATTCTAAAGTTTTTGTCTAATAATACAATAGTATCATTTAAGGAATATAATAATACTTTTATCATATTGAAATATCTATTCATTAAGATAAAACAAGTTATTCCACATATAATAGCTCCAATCAATAGAATAAAAAATATTGAATACATAACTTCCTTTGTCCTATTCTCAAATGCATTTGTTTCTATTAAAATGCTATCTTCCTTCAGTTTTTGTAAATCTTTTAGATTATCTATTACAATTTCAACTTGATTAACTATTTTTTCATTATATAGCTTTACTAACTCTTCGTAATTTTGCCCATTACTGTAATCTTGAATTACTGAAAAAAGCTTGCTAAATTCAATATATTGAAAATTAATTTTATCTAATAATTCAGTTTCTTCTTCGTCTATAGTATTTCCCTTTACAATATATAACCACTTATAAAACTCATCATCATTTGTATGAAATATATTTATTGATTTTTGTTTATCTCCTTGAAGATAAATTAATATTGCCTTATCTTGATTATTAACAGCATTAATCATATTGTTTATTGAAATTTCACTTTCATAACCACTACTTATTGGCCTATTTATAGATTTTTTTGAAATATATACAAATGCTGTTGTGAATGATCCAATAAAAAATATTGTGAGAATTAAAAATATATAAAGGACTTTTACTCTTTTATTTAAGGAAGTAAACATACTATTCCCCTCTCATCTTCTTCATATATTTATTATACATTAAAGTATTAATAGTTAGATATTGTTTTTATTTTATAAATACTATTGCCTTTTTCATAAATACATCAAGTAATAAAATAAAAAAAGACTTAAAGGAGTTACCCCTTAAGCCTTTATTATTTTATTAATATCTTTCAGTATATAGTTCAAAGTATGATTGTGGATGTAAACATGCTGGACATGCTTGTGGTGCTTCTGCGCCTTCAAATATATATCCACAGTTTGAACATTTCCATAGAACTACTTCATCTTTTTTGAATACTTTTCCTTCTTCTACATTCTTAAGTAACTTAAGATATCTATCTTCATGCATATTTTCAACTTCTGTTATTCTTTCATATGCAACAGCAACAGCTGGGAATCCTTCTTCTCTAGCAATTCTTGCAAACTCTGGGTAAAGTTGAGTCCACTCTTCGTTTTCTCCTGCTGCAGCAGCTTTTAAATTTTTAGCTGTATCATCATATAGGTCTACTGGATATCCTGCAGTAATTTCTATAGCTTCTCCAGCAAAGTCATCCTTTAAAAATTTATAAAATCTTTTAGCATGCTCTTTTTCTTGTTCTGCAGTTTCCATAAATATGTTTGAAATTTGTACATATCCTTCTTTTTTAGCAACACTTGCATAGTAAGTGTATCTTGTTCTAGCTTGACATTCTCCAGCAAAGGATTTCATTAAGTTTTCAGCTGTTTTTGTTCCTTTTAAACTTTTCATTTTTACCACACTCCTATATAAATAATTAAATTAAATTTCCTATAAATACATTATATTACATGTATTTTCTTTTATCAAAGGCTTTATTACTGAATAATACGAATTATCTGATAAATATTGGACATTTTCTCTATTTTTTTCACATATTAATAAAAAAAAATAGTCATAAGTAAATCCTTATGACTATTTCTTATTTTTATTTTTCTCTATTTTTCTTTAATATAGCTAAAACTGCCATACCAACTACTGAACCAACTACTAGTGCTATAAAGTATCCAAGAGGATTACTTATAACTGGTAAAACGAATATACCACCATGAGGTGCTCTTAATGCACATCCAAAGAACATTGATAATGCACCTGCTGTTGCTGATCCTATTACGCAAGAAGGTATTACTCTTAATGGATCTGCTGCTGCAAATGGAATTGCTCCTTCAGTTATAAATGATAATCCCATTACATAATTTGTTACAGCTGATTGTCTTTCTCTTTCTGTAAATTTCTTTTTAAAGAAAGTTGTACATAAAGCTATTGCTAATGGTGGAACCATACCTCCAACCATAACTGCTGCCATAATATCAAATTGACCACTAGCTAATGAAGCTGTTCCAAATACGTATGCTGCCTTATTTAAAGGACCACCCATGTCAAATGCCATCATTCCACCTAAAACTGCTCCAAGTAATACTTTACTGCTGCCCCCCATGTTATTTAATACATTTGTAATACCGTTATTTAAAGCTCCAACTGGTGGGTTAATTACAAATGTTATTATAGCACCTATTAATAATATTCCGAATAAAGGATATAGTAATACTGGTTTTAAACCTTCTAAGCTATCAGGAAGCTTATCAAATAATTTCTTTAAGCCTACTACTAAATATCCAGCAATGAAACCTGCAAGTAATGCTCCTAAGAAACCTGAACCGCCACTATTAGCAAGCATACCACCAACAAAACCTACTGCAAGTGCTGGTCTATCACCTATACTCATAGCAATATATCCAGCTAATACTGGTAACATAAATCCAAATGCAGTATCACCTACAGTTTTTAAGAATGCTGCAAAAGGTGTATTAGAACCAAAGCTTGCAGGATTTATGCTATAATCATCAAATAAGAATGCTAATGCAATTAATATACCTCCACCAATTACGAATGGTAACATATGTGATACACCATTCATAAGGTGTTTATATATTTGACGTCCTATACTCTCTTTTTCACCTGAAATTTCTTCATCTGAATTTTTTGAACCACTATGGTTATAAATTGGAGCATCCCCTGATGTAGCTTTAGTTATTAATTCTTCTGCTTTATGAATTCCATTAGCAACCTTAGTTTGAATAACTTTCTTTCCGTTGAATCTAGCCATATCAACCTTTTTATCAGCTGCTATTATTATGCACTCTGCTTCTTCTATTTCTTTAGCAGTTAATACATTTTTAGCTCCACCAGAACCATTTGTTTCTACTTTTATTGTAACTCCCATGCTCTTAGCTTTTTCTTCTAAGCTTTCAGCTGCCATAAAAGTATGAGCTATACCTGTTGGGCATGCTGTTACTGCTAATACTCTATATCCATCTTTACTTTCTTCTTTTACTTTATTCACTTTTGCATTTTCAAACTCATCAATTAAGTTTACAAACTCTTCTGGAGTTTTTGAGTTTTCTAAAGCATTTCTGAAGTTTTCATCCATTAACATAGTTGATAATCTTGCTAAAACTTCTAAATGTACATTGTTTTCTCCATCTGGAGCTCCTATTAAGAAGAATATCTTAGCTGGATTTCCATCAAGTGAATCATAATCCACTCCTTCATTTACTATCATAGCTGCTAATCCAGCATTTTTAACTGCCTTTGTTTTAGCATGAGGTATAGCTATTCCATCACCTATTCCAGTAGTGCTAAGCTCTTCTCTAGCTAAAACTGCTTTTTTATATTCATTTTTGTCATTTAAATTACCTGAAGCATCCATTAAATCAACTAATTTATCTATTGCTTCGTTTTTAGAATTTACTTTAGGATTTATTGCTATAGATTTGATGTTTAATAAATCAGTAATTTTCATTTTTTATTCCTCCATTTTATATTATTTCTTTTAATAACTCATAAACTTTATCTTTAGTTGCTAAACCTTCTGAAAAAGCACTAGCACTTCCTGTTGCAACTCCCATTTTAAAGGCTTCTTCTAAATCTCCATTATTTAGATATCCAGCAATAAAGCCTCCAACCATAGAGTCTCCTGCTCCTACAGAATTAACAAGTTTTCCTTTTGGAACATTTGATTTTATAACCTTATTATCTTCAGTTATAAATATTGCTCCATCTCCAGCCATAGAAGTTAATACATTCTTTGCACCCATTTCTTTTAGCTTCTTAGCATAAATTATAATTTCATCTTCATCTTTTAATTCAACATTAAATAATTCAGCTAATTCGTGATGATTAGGCTTAATTAAAAATGGTTTATATTTCAAAACATTTAATAGTAAATCCTTTGTTGCATCTACTATAATTTTGATATTTTTGTTTTCTAATCTCTTCATGATTATTTCGTATATATTCTCTGGAAGTGTATTTGGTATACTTCCTGCTAACACTAAAACATCACCTTCTTTTAGTGAATCTAATTTATTAAATAATTCATCTAAATCGCTATCATTAATAGCTGGTCCTTGACCATTTATTTCTGATTCTTCATTAGATTTTAATTTAACATTTATTCTAGACATACCATTATTAAGTTTTATAAAGTCTGTCTTACATCCCATACTCTTTACTCTATTTTCAATTTCATCTCCTGTGAAACCTGCTATATATCCAAGGGCTATATTTTCTACATCTAAATTATTTAGAACTATAGAAACATTAATACCTTTTCCTCCTGCATATACTTCCTCATAAGATGTTCTATTTACTTGCCCCACCTTAAAGTTATCAACCCTTACTATATAGTCAAGAGCTGGATTAAAGGTTATAGTATATATCATAGTTTTAAAACCTCCACTACTTCAGTCTTATCTTTATATCTATTATCTTCTAATTCAGTAGTAATTATTACTGCCTCATCTATTCCCGCAAATGTAACACAGCTTATTTCATTAAATTTTGTTTTATCTGAAAGTATATAAGGATTTCTAGTTCTTTTAATAGCTTCTTCTTTTACTAAAGATTCTTTTATATCTGGTGTAGTGAAACCTCTATATTCTGAAATACCATTAGCTCCAAAGAAACCTTTTGTAAAGTTATACTTTTTCAAACTATTTATAGCTTCTATTCCTACTATAGCTTCAGTTAATGGCTTTATTTCTCCTGCAATAATATAAGTAGTAAACCCTCTACTTATTAATTTCTTTGCTTGATTTATACCATTTGTGACGTAAACTGCATTTTTTTCTTCTAAGTAATCTATAATTAAATTTGTTGTTGTTCCTGCGTCTATATAAATAAAATCATCTTTAGTCACTAAACTAGCAGCATACTTTGCAATAATAGAC
>JAEZAL010000139.1 GCA_023427705.1 Bacillota bacterium
GCTCCGTGGAGAGGATTCGAACCTCCAACCTATCGGTTAACAGCCGAGTGCTCCACCATTGAGCTAACACGGAATACTTTATAAATAATTTTAAAATTAAAATGGCTCCGTGGAGAGGATTCGAACCTCCAACCTATCGGTTAACAGCCGAGTGCTCCACCATTGAGCTACCACGGAATACTATAAATAATTTTAAAATTAAATTGGCTCCGCGAAGAGGATTCGAACCTCCAACCTATCGGTTAACAGCCGAGTGCTCCACCGTTGAGCTATCGCGGATTATTTGCTACATTTGTTATTATATCAAGTTTTATTAATAATGCAAGTGTTTTTTATTAAAAATTTTATTATTAATTTCTATTTCATTATATTTTTTATGAAAATACGCTATTTTACTAGTATGAAACAATATATTAAAATTTCATATTTTAAAAAATAATTCACCACATAGTTTATTCTGGGAAAAAATTAGGAGTTGCTTTAAAACAACTCCTATTTAATAGCTTACTTAACTGGTTTCATAGTTGGGAACATGATAATATCTCTTATAGATGCTGAATCTGTTAAGAACATTATAAGTCTATCTATACCGATACCTAATCCACCTGTTGGAGGCATACCAGTTTCTAGAGCACTCATAAATTCTTCATCTATCATATAAGCTTCATCATCACCAAGTTCTCTTTCTTTTTCTTGTTGATTGAATCTTTCTCTTTGAACTATTGGGTCGTTTAATTCTGAATATGCATTACATATTTCTCTACCAAACACAAAACCTTCAAATCTTTCAGTAAACATTTCATTTCCTCTCTTTTTCTTTGTAAGAGGTGATATTTCTACTGGATAATCACATATAAATGTTGGTTGAATCATATGTTGCTCACAATATTCTTCATATAAAGCATTTAAAACTTCACCTTTTGTAACGTGTGCTAAATTCTTTTTAAATTCTAAGTGCTTTTCTTTAGCAATAGCTTGAGCTTCTTCATTAGTAGCTATTGTATTAAAATCAATTCCTGTATGTTCTTTTACTGCATCTACCATTGTTATTCTTCTCCATGGTGGTGCAAAATCTATTTCTGTACCTTGGTACATAACTTTAGTAGATCCATTTACTTTTTCACATACATAAGCTACCATATTTTCAGTAATTTCCATCATATCATTATAATCAGCAAATGCTTGATATAATTCAATCATAGTAAATTCTGGGTTATGTCTTACTGACATTCCTTCATTTCTGAAAGTTCTTCCCATATCATAAACTTTTTCTAATCCTGCAACTATAGCTCTCTTTAAGTATAATTCTGGAGCTATTCTTAAGTACATATCTATATCTAAAGTATTGTGATGAGTTATAAAAGGTCTCGCTGAAGCTCCACCTGCTATTGGTGAAAGCATAGGTGTTTCAACTTCTATAAATCCTTTGTTATCTAAAAACTCTCTAATTCCTTTTAAGATAGCAGCTCTTTTAATAAAGTTTTGCTTAACTTCTGGATTAGATATCATATCTACTTCTCTTTGTCTATATCTTAAATCAGGATCTTTTAATCCATGCCATTTTTCTGGTAATGGTTTTAAAGATTTACATATTAACATAAAGCTTTTAACTTTTACAGATACTTCACCTGTTTTAGTCTTAAAAACTTCTCCTGTTGCAGCTACCCAATCTCCTAAATCATATGTTTTATATGATTTTAAAGCTTCTTCTCCAACTTCATCTATTTTAATAAATAATTGGATTTTTCCATCTCTATCATGGATATCTGAGAATACTACTTTACCTTGCCCTCTTTTAGACATTATTCTTCCAGCTACAGTTACAATAGAGCCTTCTAAACTATCATAGTTTGCCTTAACTTCTTCAGACATATGAGTTCTTTCAACTTTGTAAACATCAAAAGGATCTTTACCTTCTCTTTGTAACTCTAATAGTTTCTCTCTTCTTAAAGCTTCTTGTTCATTAAACTGAGATTCTAACTCTTGTATATTCATTTCCTCAGTTGACATTAATATCCCTCCGTTACTCTCTTCTTATTCCTAAAATTTCGAACTTGTTTACTCCTCCTGGTACTGAAACCTCTACTAATTCTCCAACCTTTTTCCCTAATAGTGCTGCTCCAACTGGTGACTCATTTGATATTTTAAAATTCATAGGGTCAGCTTCTGCAGATCCTACTAAATAATATTCAACTTCTTCATCAAATTCGTAGTCCTTAACTTTTACTATAGTTCCAACTGCTACTTTATCAGTAGTTATTTCTGATTCGTCAACAACTACAGCATTTTTTAACATATTTTCTAATTGTATGATTCTACCTTCAGTGAATGCTTGTTCATTTTTAGCTTCATCATACTCTGAGTTTTCACTTAAATCTCCATAGCCTAATGCAACTTTGATTTTTTCTGTTATTTCTTTTCTTTTTACAGTTTTTAAAATTTCTAATTCATCTTCTAACTTTTTTACACCTTCGTATGTCATTACGAACTTTTTAGTCTCACTCATGATTTTCTCCCCTTCAATTTCTACTTTATTTACAAACTAACAATAAATTTCATATTGTCAAAATCATTTAAAACATTATAAATCAGCAAATAATATATGTCAACCAATCTATAATATATGTATGCTATAAGGAATAGTTATCCTTATATTAACTAACAGATATATATTATTCTTGTTTTTAATATATTTATTCACAAAAGCAATTTATATTCAATGTTTTAATAATTATATTAGTATTCACATAGTTTAGTCACTAGCTCTTCTCTGTAATTATTTAATAACTCAATTACAGCTTTACTATCATCTAATGAATTTATTACAGTTCTTATTTCATTACTTTTAGGCATTCCTTTTAGGTACCATGAAGCATGCTTTCTCATTTCTCTAACTGCTTTTCTTTCACCTTCATACTTAATTGCTAATTCATAATGTCTTAAACACATATTAATCTTATCTGAATAAGTAATTTCCTCTTCTTCTAATCCTTTTAATTTATTTTCAATTTGTTTAAATATCCAAGGATTACCCATACTACCTCTTGCAATCATTATTCCATCGCAATTAGTTTTATTTTTTAATTTTAAGGCATCTTCCGGCGTAAATACATCTCCATTTCCTATTACAGGAACAGATACTGCTTCTTTTACTTTACCTATTATATCCCAATCTGCCTTACCTTCATACATTTGTTCTTTAGTTCTTCCGTGTATTGCTAAAGCATCAACCCCAGCATCTTCAATAATCTTTGCAAATTCAACAGCATTTATACTACCTTCATCAAATCCTTTTCTGAATTTAACCGTAACAGGCTTAGTAGAAACTTTTTTTATTTCTCTTACAATATTTGCTGCTAATTCTGGATGCTTTAAAAGAGCTGATCCTTCTCCATTTTTAGTTATTTTATTTACAGGACATCCCATATTTATATCAATTAAACATACGTCTTGCCTATCATTGAAATTTCTTTGTACAACTTCAGCCATTATTTTAGGATTATTTCCAAATATCTGAATAGCTACAGGTGATTCCTCTTCTGCTATTCTAAGAAGTGATTTTGTATTTTCATTTCCATAGTATAGAGCTTTAGCACTTACCATTTCCGTATAAACTAAACCACATCCCATTTCCTTACATAACCCTCTAAAAGATATATCTGTTACTCCTGCCATAGGTGCTAGAAAAACATTATTTTCAAATTCTAGATTACCAATTTTCATATTATACTACTCCTTATTTTTTTCGTATATTATTCTTAACCCCTCTAATGTTAAACTAGAATCCACCT
>JAEZAL010000149.1 GCA_023427705.1 Bacillota bacterium
GCTTAGCTGTATCTGTGTCTTCATATATATCTTGAACTACTAAGAAATCTAAATTCTTAACTGCCTCTAAGAATTGCTTGTTATTTGCAAATGAGTGTCTTGGATTTGTACAAATAACCCATAAACCTTTAATTTCACCAGCAATAGCTTTTTCTATAATTACGTTATATGGTAATGTAGGCTTAGTTATAAGAACATCTTCATCTACACCTAAAGCTTCTGCTACTGCCTTTCTTCTTACTGGATTATCAAAATCTCCTCCACCATAAAGTCCTGCAGTATTACTAAATGCTCTTGAACCCATTGCATTACATTGTCCTGTTAAGGAGTTAGCTCCTGTTCCTGGTCTTCCTATATTTCCAGTAATTAAAGCTAAGTTTATAATGGATTGAGCTGTTCTAACTGCTTGATATCCTTGGTTAACACCCATTGTCCACCAGAAAGAAACTCTTTTTCCATTATGTATTATTTCTGCAAGTTCTAGAACTCTCTCCTTAGATATTCCTGTTTCTTCTTCTACATTATCTAAAGTAAATTTAGATACATGCTTCTTAAATTCTTCATATCCTTCAGTATGTTCTTCTATATATTTATTATCAATCCAATTGTTTTGAATTAATGTATTAGCTAATGTATACATTAAAACTAAATCAGCCTTTGGCTTAATATCAATCCATAAATCTGAATTTACTGCTGTTTCTGATTTTCTTGGATCTATTGTAATTATCTTTGCTTCTTTATTTGTTCTTATCCTACCCCAGAATACTGGATGTGCAATTACAGGATTAGCTCCAATTAAAATTATTGTATCTGATAGCTCTGCATCATTTAAAGTATATGGTGGAGCATCAAATCCAAAGCTTTGTTTATGAGCTACAACTGACGTTGCCATACAAAGACGAGTGTTTCCGTCTCCATGCATCCCCATATAATTTCTACCTACATGGCCTAATAAAGCCATTTCTTCAGTAGTCATCTGACCTGTACTAATATATGCAACACTTTCTTTTCCATATTTATTTTGAATGTTTGTCATTTTTTCAACAAACATCTTAATTCCTTTTTCCCAAGAAACTTCCTTCATTTCACCATTTTCATCTCTTAATAACGGTGACTTTCTTGCCTTTATCTTAGTTTGTTGCTTATCTAAGTTTAAACCTTTTATACAACAAAAACCTTTATTAACAGGATAGTCCTCAGTAGGTGTAACCTTCTTTATTTCTCCACCTTCAACATGAAAGTCTATATTACATGCTAAAGCACATAAGTTGCAAGTTGATTGAATCTTTCTCATATTATATACATCTCCACTTCTAATAATAGAAATTTATTTAGGTGACTATATTTTATCATTAATATTTTTTATAAACTGTGATAATAATCACATTATATTAATTTTTTGTTATTTAATTCACAATAATTTCATTATATGCATATATATTTAAAAGTTATTGATTACTATTTTATAAGTTATTCTTATTGACATTGGTATAAATTGTATTTATACTATACTTAACTTATATTAAAGGAAAGGGGTTAAAAAATGATAGAAAGTAAATTAGATTTATTAATTAAGAATAGTGATGCTTTAGAACATGCAAAGTCAAGTTTAGGAATGTCTACCTTTAAAAGATGTAGTGCATTAAATCTAACATTAAGAAATGTTGAAGCAGATATTGATAAAATAAATAATTGCATTGATATAATTAAAGATAATTCAAGTATTTTTTCAAATTTTAGAGGTAATAATTTGCTAACTACTGCTGTTAACTTATCAACAAAAGATAACCCTGAAGAGAGTTTTTCTGAAATAATGAATATTTATGAAAGATTAAAAGATTATTTTTTTAATAATCAATTTTTAGTATTAGCTGCTCAAATAATTTATAACTATAAAGGCAGTAACAATATTGATACCATAGTAAAAAACACAAGAAAAGCTTATGAATTGATGAAAGAAAATCACATATTTTTAACTGGCCAAGAAGATATTTGTTCAGCTGCTTTAATTGCTCTAACTTCATATAACTTAAATGAAACATTTATTGATATGGAAAAATGCTATAATATTTTAAGAGAAAACGGCTTTTGGGCAGGAAATAATCTTCAGTCATTAACTCATATACTTTCACTTTTTGAAGGTACACCTGAAGAAAAATGCAATAAAGTTATTATGCTAGATAATACGTTACGAAAATACTCAACACCTTTAAAAAATTACACACTACCAATTTTAGGTGTAGTAGCCTTAACAAATTGTGATTATGAAGGATTTGCTAAAGAATTAAATTTAGTCAATAAAGAATTAAGAAAACATCGTGGATTTGGAATTTTCACATTAACTTCCGAGCTAAGAAATTTGATTGCTGCCTCATTAATTTCATTAGAAGCTATAGAAAATTCTAATTCATTAATTAAAAATACATTAATTGAAACTGCAAATAGTATATCCTTAAATGTAGTAATAATTATGCAAATAGCAGCTATAAGTGCTACAAATGCAGCTGTAGCTATTGCTGCTTCTTCAAGTAATTAATATAAGCCTTAAAGTTCAATCCAAGAACTTTAAGGCTTTTACTATTCGATCCTCACCTATAATAGTATTAGGATATACTGATTTTGCATTTTCTATAAAATCATTAGGTTCCGCCATAGCTGGATTAAAATGAGTTAATAATAATTCATTAATATCTCCCAATTTGGCTAAGGTTGCAGCTTCTCTAAAAGTCATATGTTTATTTTTTATAGCTTTACTTATATCTTCATCACTTCCATAGGTGCCTTCACATATAAATAAATCACTTTCTTTTATAAACTCAATAATATTTTCAATAGGTCTTGTGTCTGTTATGTAGCTTAACTTTATTCCTTTTCGTTCCTCACCTAATACCATTGAACTATCATAAATAATCCCTTCATATTCTACTGTTTCACTTTTCTGCAATTTACTCCATAAAATTTGAGGAACCTTCATTTCTATAGCTTTATCCTTGTTAAACTTTCTCTTCCTTTTAAAATACAAACTATATCCTAAACATGGTGATGAATGATCAAGTTCTTCTGTTTTAATAATAAGCTCACTTTTATCTATATCACTTAATAATAATTGATGCTTATTTAAAGAAAATGCAATTTCCTTTGTATTTTCTTCTATTATTAATTCGTAAGGCAAATAAGGAAATAATACACTTAATCCATTAATAACATTTTTTATTCCTAAAGGTCCAACTATAATTATAGGTTCCTCTCTACCACTATTACCAATTGTAGCTAGCAATCCAGGTAACCCTACTATATGATCTCCATGCACATGGGTTATTAATATTATATCTATAGATTTAAAGCCTAATTTATTTTTTCTAATAGCTACTTGAGTACCTTCCCCTACATCTATTAATATTTTTCTTCCATTGAAATTAATAAAAAGAGATGATAGATGCCTATTAGGCATAGGCATACCTCCACCACATCCTAGTAAAGTTAAATCTATCATAAAAAACACCCCTTTTGTGTGCTGCGCACAATGTATAATGTAAAATGTAGAATGTAGAATTATGGAAAAAACTCCTTTCGGAGTTTTTAAGAATTAAAGAATGAAAATTCTCTTTTGCATTCGCAAAATTGAAATGAAAAAATGAAAGAATTATGGAACAAACTCCCTCAGGAGTTTTTACCTTAATTACTTCATTCTTTCATTATTTCATTCTTTCATTATTTCGCTAGTTCTAAAGCAATTTCCATCATATCTGTAAAGCTTTCTTGTCTTTCTTCTGGTGTTGTTTCTATTCCTTTAAATACATGATCTGAAATTGTTAATATTGCTAATGCTTCTACATTATATTTTGCAGCAAGTGTATATAATTCTGCTGCTTCCATTTCTACAGCTAAGCATCCATATTCAGCCCATAAATTTAAGCCTCCAACATTTGTATCATCATAGAATAAATCTGAAGATAATACGTTACCAACCTTTATATTTAAACCTTTTTCTTTTCCTCTATTATATGCTTCTAATAATAGGTCAAAGTTTGCTGTTGGAGCATAATCCATACCTAAAAATCTTCTATTATTTATACCAGAGTTAGTAGATGCACTTTGTGCTAATACTATATCTCTTACGTTTACATCATCACTTATTGATCCAGCTGATCCTATTCTAATAAGTCTCTTAGCTCCATAGAATCTAATTAACTCATTTACATAAATTGAGTGTGATGGTAATCCCATACCTGTTCCTTGTACTGAAATTCTTTTTCCTTTATATGTACCTGTATAACCGTACATTCCTCTTACTGTATTATAACAAACAGGATTTTCTAAATAAGTTTCAGCTATAAATTTAGCTCTTAATGGATCTCCTGGTAATAATACTGTTTCAGCTATTGCTCCTTCATTAGCCATTATGTGTAAATGCTTTGCCATATTAAAAGCCTCCTTAAGACATATTTATAATTACTTTTATTATACAAATATATTATATACTCATATTATTATTTTAAAAAGGGTTATCTTCTTTAATTATTCATTATTCTTTAATAACTCACTAATTACTTCTCTCATTTTTCCAATCATATACAATGATCCAGAAGCTAATATAATATCATCTTCTTTTGCCTTATTTATTGCATAATTAGCAGCATCTTTATAATCTTCAAAAGCTAAACAATTTTTATTATATTTTAAAACTTCATTTTTTAAATCCTCTGCATTCTTAGCTCTAATTGAAGTAGATGTAACGGTATAAACTTCATTAGCTATAGGAGCAATTATTTCTAACATATTTTCTATTTCCTTATCCGCTAAAATACCTAATATTAAATATAAATTTTTAAATTTAAAGTATTCCTTTATATTATTCTTTAAATACTTTATTCCATCTACATTGTGAGCTCCATCAATTACAATATAAGGTTTTTCATTTAAAATTTCTAATCTACCCTTCCACTTTACCTTTTCAGTAGCTAGCTTTACTTTGTTTATATCAAATTTAATATGATTTAAACTTTCTAATTCTTTTAGCGCTTCAAGTGCTAAAGATAAATTAATAATTTGATGTTTTCCTAATAAAGATAAATTTAAAACTTCTTCATTACCTTTAATATTTACTGAAATCTTCTGATTTATAGTTTTATTTTTATAAATTTCTATAAATTTATAATTATTAGGATTTACTATAATTAAATTTGAACTTTCTTTTATAGCTTTTTCAGTAATTACTTTTAATGCTTCATCTTTCTGAACACAAGTTATTACAGGAATTCCTCTTTTAATAATCCCTGCTTTTTCTCTAGATATTTCTTCTATTGTATTACCTAAAAGGTTCATATGATCAAAGCTAATAGAAGTTATTACCGATAAAATAGGAGTAAGTACATTTGTTGAATCTAATCTTCCTCCTAAACCAACTTCAATAATTCCAAAGTCTACTTCTTTTCTATACAAATATAAAAACATTATACATGTTATTACTTCAAATTCTGTAGGATGATTAAAGCCTTCTTCAACCACTTGCTCTACATATGGTTTTATTTCATTTATCAAAGATATTAATTCTTCTTCTTCAATATTCTTATTATTTATTCTTATAGTTTCTTCAATTTCATCTAAATGAGGAGAATTGAAAAAACCTATCTTATAGCCATGTTCTATTAGCATTTCTCCTAAAATTGCAGATGTTGAACCCTTACCATTAGTACCAGCTATATGTACTAACTTTAACTTTTTATGTGGATTCCCTAATAACTCTAAAAGCCTCTCTGTACGCTCAAGTCCATAATTTGATCCAAGACTTCTTAATCTTTCTAAATACTTTAATGTATCTATATCCTTCATCTATAATCCATCCCTTTTTATTTCATTAGCTATGTGATTTAAATATTTTTCCATTGTATCATTTATTCCAAGGTAGCTTAACATTCTACTGCCAACAGCATCCTCAAATTCATTAAATAATATTTCACCATCTTTTAAAAGTAGAAAATCTATTCCACCAAAATCTATTCTTAAGTTATTTAAAATCTTATTAATAATTTCCTCTTCCTTATTAGAATAATTATAAACTTTAACACTACCACCTTTGGTAAAGTTAGAAACTAAATTACCTTCCTCTGGAATTCTAATAACTGCATGTTCAATTTTATTATTTATTATATAAAATCTTATATCTCCAATATAATCTTCTATATATTCTTGATAAACATTTTTGCTAAAATCTAAGTTTTTTAAAGTGTCTAATATTTTTATATTATACCCACCATGACCATTTTTTGGCTTTTCTATTATTTTCTTATTTTCATCTATTTCTTTTATTGCTCTATAAACCTTTGGATACTTTATACCTAATGTTTCAACATAGTCATAAGCAATTAATTTATCATTACCTAAAATACAAAACTTATAACTATTAAAAACTCTTTTCCCTTCTTCTTCTAGCTTGTATGTAATATTAAAATTTCTCGATCTGTTTAATACGAATTTATAGGTATTTTCTACCTTACTTATATCTTTTTCTAATACAAGGCTTATATTGATATTATTTTTTCTTCCTTCTTCTATAAGCCAATTTATATAAGCTTTATTCTTTTCTACATCTTTTTCATTATAAATTAATATACCATCAATCATAGAATTTCCTCTAAAATATATTCTAATATTTTTTTACCAAAGCTTTTTCCCCATAGCTTTTCAAAACTTAAAAAGTTCAAATTGGAGTTAACTTCACAAAGTAACGGTTTATTGTTTTCACCAAATAATAAATCTACACCTGAGAAATCTAATCCAAGTGCTTTATGGGCTTTTAAAGCAAGTTCTTCTTGTTCTTTATTTAAATCTATTAAAGTCCCTATTCCACCTTGAGAAATATTTGCTCTAAAATCAGTTTTTGATTCCCTAAGCATAGCCCCTACAACTTTATCTCCAATAATATTAACTCTTATGTCTTTTCCAAAGCTACTTTTTATATTTTCTTGAATTATAAAATCTATCCTATTTTTATTTAATTCTTTAACTTTATTAATAAATTCTTCCCTATTATTTATTAAGTAAACCTGCATTCCAAAAGATCCCATAGACTCTTTAATTATTACGCTTTTTCCTAATGTTTCGTAACAACTTATTAAGTAATCTTCGCTATTTAATGAATAATCAAATATCATTGGAGATAATATAGTTTTCGGCATACTTATACTATTATTCGAAAGAACTAAATGCATTAATCCCTTGTGGTCACAATTTTTAATAGCATTACTAGAATTAAACACTCTATATCCCATTTTCTCTAAATGGCTAGCAAGCAATACATCTTTATCCCAAAAAATTATAAACTTTGGTTCTTCTACTTTTTTAATATGAATAAGCCTAGCTTCTCCATTATTATCATACATAGGTATTAATTCAGTATTTTTAATTGCTTCTAAATTTATATTTAACTTCTTTGCTTCAATAACTAAGGAATCTACTAATTCCTTTATTTTAGGAACATTTAGTGTTCCATTATAAATTATCCATCCTGTCATATTCAACCTACTCTCTTATTATGTAGTATTAATTAACCTATTTTTATCACTTTTAAAATTCTTTGTCAACCTTTATACTATAATTATCTTATCTAAACAAAAGGAGCTTAACTATGAATGATTTAAATGAAGTTTTAGATTTAAATTTAAATAAAATATCCATATATGAAATAAATGAAGAAAAGCTAGTTGCTTTAAAGAGTTGCGATTACTATTTAAAAAATAACTTTTATTTTTGGCTTATTAATAAAATAAATTCTCTTGAAAGTAAAAATCTTAATAAGGAATTAGCTTATGCACATTATTTAATGTCTTATTATGTATTTATAGTTTTAACACCATTATCTTATGAAGAATTAGCTTTTTATCATATAGAAAAAGCTTTAAAATATGACGATAACATAGATTATAAAGAATGGATGCTTATTTTTGCTACTTTACCTACTCCATTTTTAAAAGCTTATGATGCAATTAAAATAGCCGAAGAGGTTATTGAAAAAGATCCAGCAAGCAATTTAGCCAATAC
The DNA here is from genome assembly GCA_023427705.1 of Bacillota bacterium. Lineage (GTDB taxonomy): Bacteria > Bacillota > Clostridia > Clostridiales > Clostridiaceae > Clostridium. The sequence continues at coordinate 8,041 of JAEZAL010000149.1, forward strand.
TATTTTACAAATCTTTTAATATTTTAAACTTAGAAAAATAAAGGGACCATCGTAATATATTTTTATCTATTACCGATGATCCCCAAAATTAATTTGTGTAATTTAGTATAAATTACAACACTAAATATTCACTTTTACTTCTTCACTATTAACTATTTTAAAGTCTCTATTCTAACTAAAACTGCATTTAGCATTTCTTGATACTTTTCTCTCTTTTCTTTTTCGCCATCTATTACAGCTTGAGGTGCTTTAGATACGAAACCTTGGTTAGAAAGCTTTTTATCTATTCTTTCAACTTCGCCTTCTAATTTTTTCTTTTCTTTATTTAATCTATCAAGTTCCTTTTCTTTATCTACTAAGTCAAGTAAAGGCATAAATAATTCTCCACCTTTAACAACTAGAGATACTGCATTTTCTGGAACTTCATTTTTATCACTTATAAATGCTACTTCAGAAGCAGATGCTAATTTTTCAATATAATTAACTCCTGCTGTAAATGCTTCTTTAGCTTCATTTGTAGTATAAGCTATTACCTTAGCCTTTCTTGATGGTGGAACATTCATCTCTGCTCTTACATTTCTTAACCCTTTAATAGCTTCAATTATAAAGTCCATATCTTTTTCAGCTTTATCATTCTTTAAAGCTTCATTATATTCTGGCCAATTTGAAAGAACAATTGAATCTCCATCAGTTAAAGTAGTATATATTTCTTCAGTTATAAATGGCATTACAGGGTGTAATAACTTAAGTCCTGTTTGTAATACTTCATTTAAAACATTATAAACTATTCCCTTAGCTTTTTCGTCTTC
>JAEZAL010000258.1 GCA_023427705.1 Bacillota bacterium
TTTACAACAAGAGTTGATACTTTAAATGGTGTAACTTATGTAGTTTTAGCTCCTGAAAATCCATTAGTTGATGAGCTTACAACAGCATAAAATAAAGAATCTTTTTAAAATTATAAAGAAGAAGCTAAAAAGCAATCAGATATAGACAGACAATCATTATCTAGAGAAAAAACTGGAGTATTTACAGGTTCTTATGCAATAAATCCTATAAACAATAAAGAAGTACCAATTTGGGTTGGTGATTATGTATTAGCAACTTATGGTACTGGAGCTGTTATGGATGTTCCACCTCATGATGAAAGAGACTATGCTTTTGCTACTAAATTCAATTTACCAATTGAAAGAGTTATAACTAGCAAAAATGGTGAAAATGCTGACTTACCTTATTGTGAATATGGAAAATTAGTTAACTCTGGTGATTTTGATGGACTTACAACTGAAGAAGCTAAAGAAAAAATAGTAGAAAAATTATCTTCTATGAACCTTGGTTCAGCAAAAGTTAATTATAGATTAAGAGATTGGTTAGTATCTAGACAAAGATATTGGGGTGCTCCAATTCCAATGATTCATTGTGAAGACTGTGGAACTGTACCTGTACCTGAAAACCAACTACCAGTAGAACTTCCATACAATGTTGAATTTGCTCCAGATGGAAAATCACCACTTGCTAAATGTGATGAATTTATAAATACAACATGTCCAAAGTGTGGAAAGGCTGCTAAGAGAGAAGCTGATACTTTAGATACTTTCGTTTGTTCATCTTGGTATCAATTAAGATATCCTGATAGCAATAATTCAGAAAAAGCATTTGATAAACATATAGTAAATAAAATGCTACCTGTAGATAAATATGTTGGTGGACCAGAACATGCTTGTATGCATTTATTATATGCTAGATTTATTACTAAAGCTTTAAGAGATATGGGATACTTAGACTTTGATGAACCATTTAAATCTCTAACTCACCAAGGATTAATTCTTGGACCAGATGGATTAAAGATGAGTAAATCAAAAGGTAATACTATTTCTCCAAATGATTATATCTCTGAATATGGTTCTGACGTATTTAGAATGTATCTAATGTTTGGTTTTGCATACGTTGAAGGTGGAGCTTGGAGTGATGACGGACTTAAATCTGTAGCAAGATTTGTAGATAGAATTGAAAGATACCTTGAAACTGCAAGAGAAGCAATAGAAAAAGGCGATAATAACAAGACTACTATAGACAAGGCAGAAAAAGAGTTAAACTTCTGGTTACACAATGCAATTAAAGGCGTAACTGAAGATGCTGATAAAATGCAATTTAACACTGCAATTGCAAGAATGATGGAATTTGTAAATGCTTTATCTAAGTACTTACAAGAAGATGTGAAGAATTTAGAATTCTTAAAGAAGACTTGTATTGATTTCTTAAAGATTTTAGCACCATTTGCTCCTCACTTTGCTGAAGAAGAGTGGAGTCAATTAGGATTAGATTATTCAATCTTTAATCATGAATGGCCAAAATTTGATCCTAAAGCTTTAGTTAAGGATGAAGTTGAAATTGCAATCCAAGTTAATGGAAAAATTAAAGCTAAGATAAATGTTCCTACTGATTTAGATGAAGAAGGAATCAAAGCTGCTTCATTAGCTAATGAAAATGTAATAGCTGCAACTGAAGGTAAAAACATAGTTAAGGTTATAGTTATTAAAGGAAGATTAGTAAATATAGTAGTTAAATAAAAATAAGGCACATAGGTGCCTTGTTTTTTTATTTATTAAATTTTGATTTTTTTAAAGTTAAATATAATAAAACTATTGCTATCAACGTTATAGCTAACCGTATATAATTTTGCTCAATATTTATCAAGTCATAACTAACTAAGGCTTCTAAGGCTATAGAGGGAATTTTCCCAAAGAAAGTTGCTATAGTAAAAACTCTTCCATTAACATTACTTATTGAAGCAGCTAATGTTACAAGTCCTGAAGGTATAAATGGTATTAATCTTCCTTCAAAAATTAATAAACCTACTCTTTTCCCTTCACTTTCTGCTATTGCATTTAATAATCTATGTTTATTCTTTATATTTTCAACACTCTTTTTAAATCCTAATCTATAGACTATAAATGTTATATATCCACCTATTACTTCTCCTAAAAATGATATTATAAATCCCATAATTCGTCGAAAAACGGCTATATTAGCCCCAGTAACAAATATAGATGGAACAACACCTAATAAGGCAATAATAATACTTATAATGAGAGATATAGGTATTGAATACATACTATACTCTTGAAATAAGTTAAGTATATTATTTAAATCAAACATATCTATAAATAATTGTTCTCCTTAGTTTAATAATCTAATACATCTTTAAATCCAGCTAAAACCTTACTTACTAATTTTTCATCAAGCTGCTTATAATACTTTAATAAATCAGCTTCTTGTAAAGCTCCAAATATTTTTTTACTAATTTCCATCCATAGCTCTGGTATGTAAACCCATACTATTTCTTCATATTTACAGCTTAGTAAAAAATGTTCTACACCCCAAAATAAATATTCTTTTATTTTATGTAATTTATTAAATTTTATATAATCATCTACAACTCTTTTATCTAATTTATATTCATATATATCTACATAAAAATAATCAAAGTTCTCACTTTCAGCTTCAAAAGCATCTTCATTTATTATTTTTATCTTTGGATTATTTTCAAAATTACTGTTATATAAATCTATAACATCCTTTTCCTTTTCATACACTACCACTTCTTCTACATTTGATTTCTTTGCTAATTCTTGAACTACATATCCAAGACCTAATCCAACTACACCCACTCTACCATGAGCATATTTTATAAACATATATGAGCTTTGTATTTCCATTGGTGATATTCTCATCCAAATATTATCTGGTCCATGTAACTCTATTATCTTTGTATTTACTCTTCCTTTTCTTCTATACATATATCCATCTATATAATCGCTATTGTCACTTTTATTCTTTATCTCAAAATTCCCAACTTTACCTACTGATATGGAATTATTATATTCTTTAACTTTTTCATTTATGTAATTATTATCGTACGGTTTCAAAATAAAACTTCCCTTCTAAATAAGTGTGTAACTGTCTATAATATAATTATATTTATGATGTAATATAATGACAATAACTATTTATTAAAATTTAGTGTCTTTTCTAATAAAAAACTCTTGATATTTCAACTTACTATGTTATACTAGTGATATAAATTATCATTTAGAAATAGAAGGTGAAGATATGGATAAAATTTTAATAAGTGAAGAAGCATATAAGGAATTCAAAGGATTCTTAGACGAAAATGAAGTTGATAATTACAGTATTAGAATTAACTTAGCTGGATTTGGTTGTAGCGGTCCTGCTTTCAATATATCAGTTGACGATGCTAAAGAAGGAGACGTTACTCAAAAAGTTAACGATATAGTTTTCGTTGTAGAAGAAAAATTAATCGATGAATTCGGTGGATTCAAATTACTTTCAACTGATGAAAATGAAGGAAGAGGTTTATCTCTAAAACCTGTTATTGAAGTTGAAGGCGGATGTGGATCTTGCGGTGGCGGATGTCACTAATATCAAAAATAATTTGATAACATAAAAAACTCAAGTTTTTAAACTTGAGTTTTTTTTATAGTATTTATTACTAATTAGCAATATCATAATATTATATTTCTACCATGCTATAATTTCTGCACCATCTTCTGTAACTAAAACTGTGTATTCCCATTGAGCAGAATAGCCACCGTCTTCAGTAAATACTGTCCAGTCATCATCTTCATCTACAAAGACTTCATAATCTCCTTGATTAAGCATTGGTTCAATAGTAAATACCATTCCAGGAACTAAAACCATCCCTTCTCCTCTTTCTCCAACATGAGCAACAAAAGGATCTTCGTGGAAGTTTATTCCTACTCCATGACCACCAAATGCTCTAACTACTGAAAATCCATTTGCTTCTGCGTGTTCTTGAATAGCAGCTCCAACATCACCTAAGAATCCCCAAGGCTTTACAGCTTCAAAGCCTTTATCTAAACATTCTTTAGCAACTCTAACAAGTTTTTCATCTTCCTCTGCTACATTACCTATCATAAACATTCTTGAAGCATCTGAATAATATCCATTATATATAGTAGAGACATCAACATTAACTATATCTCCATCCATTAATATTGTATCTTCACTTGGTATACCATGACATACTACATCATTTATTGACACACATACACTCTTAGGAAATCCTCCATAGTTTAATGGTGCTGGTATTGCTCCACTATTAACTGTAAAATCATGAACTAACTTATCAATTTCTTCTGTATTCATTCCTAATTTTATCTTATCTCTAACTAAATCTAATACAGCATTATTAATTTTAGCACTTGCTTTTATACCTTCTATTTGTTCTTGATTCTTAATCATATCTCTAGTTGGTACTTCATGTCCTTTGTCTTTTAAAGCTTGCAGCTTTTCATCAAATTCTAGATGACACTTCTTATACTTCTTTCCACTGTTACACCAACATAAATCATTTCTATTTAAATTCATAAACTACCTCCTTAATACTATTTTTTCTAATGCTTATTAAATAGTATTATTTATCCTCTATATAATAATATATCACATATAATATAAAAAAGGAGATGAATAACTATAAAAATAGTTTATCATCCCTTTGAATTATTCTTTAAATGTAAATTCATAATTTGAATAAGGCTCAATGATAGAATTCATTCCTT
>JAEZAL010000281.1 GCA_023427705.1 Bacillota bacterium
TCAATTGCCGTTATAATAGTTGGACCTATAATAGGAAACCCTCCTAATATTATTCAAGTATGTTTATTTATATTATTCCATATAGGAGTGTCTATTACGGGTAATATAATTTCAAATAAAAAAAAGAAAGAAAAAGTTATAAATGGGCTTATTAATACTGCAGGAATAGGTGCTTTCTTTACATTTATATTTTTTACTTTTTCATTAATTGCTGCTTATAAAGTAACAGATAATCGTATGGAAAAACTTTTTTCAATACCTATAAAATTAGAAGAAGAAGTTAGGCAGATTACAACTTCATTAAATCTAAATAATTTAGATAAGGGAAGGATAAGTAGAGGTAATAATAGTCCAGTAGGTAATAATGTACTAGAAATAACAGTATCAGAAAAACCTAATGAGGTAATTTACCTTAAAAATTTTATTGGGAACAATTATTTGAATAGTGAATGGGAAGAAGATAATGAAATAAATTATCCAGGGCTTGAAGTTTTGGATGCTAATGGTAATAAAGAGGAAGATATAAGTGATTTGTATTACGATGATAGACAATTTAACTTAGTAGTTAACAATGAATATGAAGGACATGAAGGGCTATATTTTTCTTCTAGTGAATGGCTAAAGGTAAAGCATCTTAAATCTATGGAAGAAGGCTATTATATTCCTTATATTTCTCAGTATCAGAGCATAAAAGGAAATGAATATTTATTTTCAATATATAAAGATGACGACTTTTTAAAAGCATTACAAAATGTAAACAGCGAATCCCTTATGTGGTATAAATTGATAGAGGAGCAATATGGAAGTTATGCTAGAAATAAATATTTAAGTATACAAAAAGATAGATTTCCAAGACTTATGGAGTTAGTACAAGAAAATGAAGTTTATAGTGATGATAATATTACAAACTTTATAAAAAATGCTATGTGGTCTAGGGCTTCTTATACATTAAAACCTGGAAGAATACCATTAAATCAAGAAATACCAGAATACTTTCTATTTGATAGTGGGAAAGGCTATTGTGTACATTTTGCAACGACTGCAACTTTAATGTATCGTATGTATGGAATACCTGCTAGGTATGTTACAGGATATATAGCAAGACCTTCTCAATTTGAAGAATATACAGGAGGGACATATAAGGCAGTAATTACAGATCGTGAAGCTCATGCTTGGGTAGAAATTTATATTGAAGGTTTTGGATGGAAGAGGGTGGAAGTAACACCTGGAATAACTGAAGTAAGTGAAGAAATAGAAGAAGTACAAAATGATATTATACCAATAGAAAATGAAGAGTTAGCTGAAACAATTAATATAGAAGAACCTGAAGAGATTATAGAAGAAGAAATAAGTGTAGAAGAACAGCAAGAATCTCAATTTCAGTGGGAGATTTTATTTAATATTTTAAAAATATTAGCATTAGTTACAGCGAGTATAGGAACTATAGTAGGCATTTGTTATATTATCTTATTACGAAGAAATAAAATAATTAAGAAATATCATAGATATACCTCTGATAAGCTAGTTTCACAGATAATAGATGTTCTTCACTTTGGAGGATATACAAAAGAATATAGAGGAATGGAACCAGATTTTCCTAAGGTTATTTCAGAAACAATACCTAATATTACTGTAGAATCAGCAGAAGAAATAATAAATTCTGCAATGCAAGAGGCTTTTGGCAGTAGCCATGTTTCACCTGAAAAGACAAAAGAAGCATTGGCAGCTTATAAAAATTCTTGTATATTAGTTTATGAAAATCTTCCTATTTGGAAAAAGTGGTACTTTAAATATGTAAAAGTATATTGGTAAAAAGGGAGCTGCAAAACAGCTCCCTTTTTAAATGAAAAAATGAAATAATGAAATAATGAAGAATTAAGATAATAACTACTCATTTTATTCGAAATTATAAATTGTTTATAAACTCCGAAAGGAGTTTTTTCATTAATTCTACATTTTACATTCTACATTTTACATTGTGCGTAGCACATCCTCCTACCAGCTTCCAGAGGAGCCTCCACCACCAGAGGAACCACCACCGAAGCCTCCAAAGCCACCACCAGAACCACCAGAGGAACCACCGCCGAAGCCACCGAAGCCACCATATCCACCTCTGCCTCCACGTCTGTTATTACCTCCAGTAAAGAATAGAATTTTAAATATTAATAGTGTAATTCGGCCACCATTAAATAATAAATCGATTAGAAATAGTATTCCTGCTATTCCAAGCATATTAAAATTAAAACCATTATTATCCTCATATACATCATTTGGAATAGATATATTTAATGATTTATCTAATGAAACACCATATTCTTCTGCAATTAAATCACTTAATGCACTATAGCTATCAATTATACCTGTTCCATATTCTCCACTTCTAAACTTTTCTTTAGCCAAGGACTCCATAACTCTATTGCTTAATGCATCTGGTACAGCACCTTCTAAGCCTCTTCCAACTTCAACTCTCCAATTTCTATCATTTATTGCAACTAATATTAGTAAGCCATTATCTTTATCTTTTTGACCAATTCCCCAAGTTCTAAAGAGATTTAAAGCATAATCTGCAATTTCCCTTCCATCTGTGCTATCTATTATTACTGTAATAGCTTGAGCTCCAGTTTTATCTTCTAACTCTTTACCTATAGAAATTATTTTCTCTTTTTCATCTTGAGTTAATATTCCTACATAATCATTTACATATTTTAAATTAGTAGGAGAGGGATAGTTTGTTTCAGCTAATGTTATTAGAGAAAAACTTAATAATACAAAAAGAGAAGATAAGAAGAAAATTTTTAGCTTTGATATTTTTTTCATATTAGCTACTAAAATCTACTGATGGTACTTCACTAGCATTATCGCTTGCCTTGTATAGTGGTTTTTGTTCAAAACCAAAAATTGAAGCGACTATATTTGAAGGGAATCTTCTCAGTTTAGTATTATAATTAGTTACAGCTGTATTATAATCTTGTCTTGCAACAGCTATTCTATTTTCCGTTCCTTCTAATTGTATACTTAAGTCTTTAAAATTTTGATTTGATTTTAAATCTGGATATTGTTCAACAACTACTAACAATCTTGATAATGCACTTGATAATTCACTATCAGCATTTGCTTGATCTGTAATATTAGTAGCTCCAGCTAACTTACTTCTTGCATCAGCAATATTAGTAAATATATCTTTTTCTTGAGTAGCATATCCTTTAACTGTATTAACCAAGTTAGGTATTAAGTCAGACCTCCTTTGTAATTGAGTATCTATATCTGACGATGCCTTATTAACTTGTTGTTCTAAGTCAATAAATTTATTGTAATTAGACATAAGTGGAATAGCTACTATAGCAATAATTACAATTATAGCTATCAATATCTTAATCCCTTTTTTCATAAAAACACGCTCCTTTCGTATATATTATTATATCATATTTATTAGTATATGCAGAATAAAAGTGTAATATTAAAAGCTAGCTCATCTATACTAAAGTAGCTACATACTTTTGAAGTATTATTAAAATATATAAGAGTTTAGAAAAAAATTAAAAACAAGTATTAGAATTTCCATATATCAATTAGTGTATCACAAGGTAATTCCTTAGAAAATATAAGTGGCATTGAAGAAGGTAGATATAAAAAACTACCTCATATAAAAGTAACTATAAATAATGTAGATGAATACTTAAAATAATTAATAATGTACAGTGCATAATGCATAATCAATTATCCATTAATAAGAGGATGTTTTTATATCTTCTTATTTTTTTGGTTTAAGAGGAAATTAATATAAAAATATTTATATTAAATATTCCATTTTTATGTTGACAAGACAAAATATGATGCTATAATTAAATCATAGTATTCCGATATGAATAAAGACGATGAAGAGAAGAGTAGTTAATAATAGTTATTTTAGAGAGAGCTAGGTTGGTGTAATAGCTTATAATTATGTTAATGAAGTGCATCTTAGAGTTTAATCCTTGAATTAAGTAGGGGGTTATGGGTTCTCCCATTACAGAGACTAGGTATTTTTGTACTGAAGATGAGATAGATATTTATATATCTAATCAGAGTGGAACCGTGGAAGTTAGTCTTCTGCCTCTGTATTACAGGGCAGGAGTTTTTTTATTTCCTTAGAAATCTAAAAGGCTTTTATTTATATTGTAATTATAAAAATATTAATTAAAAATAGGAGGAAAACATGAATATTAGTTTTAATTTAATTTTAGCAGTAGTGCTATCATTAGTAGCATTTTATGTTATTTATTTAGTAAAATCAAAGACTGGAAAGTTTGCTTATGCAACTTTAACAGCTTTAACAATAGGATTAATCTTAGGAGTTATTTTTAAAGAAAATCTTTCTTACCTTGAAGTAGTAGGTAAAGGGTATATATCAATAATTAAAATGATAGTTGTACCACTAGTTATGGTATCAATAATAACTAGTATAATTAGACTTAAAAATTTAGATACTTTAAAGTCAATAGGTCTTAAAACAATAGGTATATTACTAGGAACAACAGGACTTGCAGCAATTATAGGCTTAGTTATAGGGAAATTATTCAACTTAGGACAAGGATTAAATTATGTTGGAGTAGAAGGATTTACTCAAAGAGAAATACCAGCTTTTTCACAAGTTATTTTAGACTTCTTACCATCTAATCCAGTAGCATCAATAGTAAATAATCAAATAATTCCAATAGTTATTTTTTCATTATTTATAGCAATAGCATTAGTTATTGAAGATAATAAAAATCCAGAGAAGGTTAAGGCATTTAAGGAAGTTATATTGTCAGCATATGAATTAGTTTTAAGTATAACTAGAATAATATTACAATTTATACCGTATGGAGTTTTTGCTTTAATAGCAACAGCAGCAG